>CAZXHO010000153.1:0-5759 GCA_964640365.1 uncultured Sangeribacter sp.
ATACAAGTAAAGTTCTCTGATGTTTGGAGATCTGAATCCTTTACTAAATGAAGCTTTAAACTCAGAAGCATGACCCGGCTTAATGATCACACCTGCCTGAGGCACCCATACGTTCCCATATGTTGAACCATGCTGTAATCTTACACCACCGTTAATGTTGATAATATCTTTAAGAAGAGCTTGTTGCACCATTATATATCCTGCAATTTCATTTACCTTGTGAGTGGCTTCTGAGGAACGGATTGATTCATCTTCTTTATTAGTGTTCCAAATACTTCCACCCCAGTGCTGAAAGTCAACTCCCGCCGAAAGTATATTTCCTCTCCATAGATAAAAGTTCTCATAGACAGTAAACCCCATATTATAATCTTTAGAGTGGAAAAGATAATCTCTTGGATCAGAACCGGGAGCATTACCATCATCAAGATTATGTTTTCCCCAATTTATATATCCTTGGATACCACCATCTGCCTTTGCATAATGATTTTTTAAGTATATACCACCAGTCCCACGGAATATATCAGTCCACATATTTTCTAAAGGAGACTGAAGAGTTCCAGGATTGTTGGCAACACTCTGCGTCATATCAAGCATGCCGGCAACATTCCATTGTTCGGAAAATGCATATTTTAACTGAGCAAATTCATTAGCCAACCAAAAGGCACTCCCGGCTCTGTTACCATTACTTCTATCAAGCTGACCCGATAGGGTGCCTGAAAATTTCCCTTTCTTGTATCCTGTGGAAAGAGCGAATTTCTGTGTACTGAAAGAACCAAATGAAGCTCGGGCTCTACCGGTCACTCCATCTTTTCTTTGAACTTTTGTCACAAGATTTATTGAACCACCCATAGCATTTGATCCATATAGCAATGAAGATGGACCTCTTACTACTTCTACTTTCTCAATACCATTCGCAACATAAGTATCAGCAAGACTATGACCGAAAACTCCGGCCCATTGCGGTTGCCCATCTATCATAAATAGAACCTTGTTACCTTGACCTACTCCGCGAATGTTCACTTCTCCGGCACTTCCTCCCGATACACCATACCCTGCAAACCCACGCTCAGTGACAAACAAACCGGGAACTTTTGAAACAAGCACCGGTAGAAGTGAACTTTCTCCGGATTTTTCGATCTCAGCTGCTGTAACCTGTGTAAGATTCAGCGGTATAAGATCCGGATCGATTTTTAAAGGAGCGGTCACCACGAGTTCCTTTATATTAACAGTATCCTTGAAAACGTCCTCTGCCGTAGCGTTAAATGCTACAATTCCAGTTAATAATAATCCGGTAATTTTAATGTTCATTTCAAAGTTTAATTTTAGGTTATAGTGAAAATTTGCGCAAATTTAATAAAATAATTTTAATATTCAGTATTTTTCAGTTAATTTTGTGGAGAAATTAACTGAAAAAATATTTTTCTTATGAATCAAGCTGAAATTGACTTCTTTGATAAACTTGCTCCACAATGGGATGCCAACGAAATATTATCTACACCCGATAGAATCATTGACATATTAGGAAAATTTGGGATTAAACCGGGAATGAATATACTTGATCTGGGAACGGGTACCGGCGTATTGATTCCTTATCTAAGTAATTTAGTTGGAGAATCGGGACATATTTCAGCTGTCGACCTTTCAGATGGGATGCTTTCTTTAGCAAAAAAGAAATATGGTAATATTAAAAATGTAGATTTTTATAAAATAGATTTTGAAGAGGAAGCCATTCCCGGCATGTATGATATGGCTATCCTCTATTCAGTCTATCCTCATCTTCACAGACCAAAGGAAACTATTGAATGGTTATTTAAAATGAATATAAAACCGGATGGAAGGATCATCATTGCTTTCCCTACAGATGAAAAATTTATAAACGAAATTCATCATGAAAGAGATTCAGACAGTGATCATCTTCTATCTGCTCCAAAACTGGCGATGATAATTAATAATTGGGGATTTAATGCTGAAGTGATTGCTTATAATTCGAACGAATATATAATCGGTATAAGAAGAAACTGAATGATATTTGATAAGTATAGTTATTAGACAATCTACTAATAACTATACTTTTATAGTATGATTAATAGGATATATTGTTCTTAAGAAGAATTTCCTTAAGTTTTAAATTTTCCTCTCTTAGAGAGTCTACTTCTTCGCGTAGTTCGTCTACCCTATCAGATAATCTTTCATTTCTTTTTAAGAGGAAATCTATGCGTGAATATGCTTCTGAGTCGGAATTAAATTGTGATTTATTACGCTGATGAGCAAGATCATGGAAATGATTCAGCAACTGCGTAATAGAATCGCTTTGATCTGAAACATGAGTGTGAGGAGGTACACCGTTCTCCAGTGTTTCGTCGATTATGAATTCTTCAAGATTGTCAAGTTCAAATATTTCTTTAATTTTATCCATTTTTTCTTCAGGCAATCTGCTCTTTCCATTTTCGATTGCAGATAGAAAACTTGGACGAACCTGTAACATTTCAGCAAGTTCTCTCTGACTAATTCCTATTCTTTTTCTAAGTCTGACCAAATCTATTCTACTCATATCCTCTGTAAGTGAAATTTGTTACAAATTTACTTAATTTAACTCAATTCAGCAAAATTCTTTGATTTAATATAGTGGAACTTTTAAAAAAAGATTTAATGTTATTTGAGATTACACTTTTATAAGCAATAAGTCTGATTTCTATATAATCAGTTAGAAATCAGACTTATTTATTCTGAGTATCAAAATATTTTTAACAGCCGGGTGCCATAAAATTACTTACTACGTTACCGGGACTTGCATTATTCATAAGTTGCTCGCTAAACCCGAATGATGCAGCATCAGGATCAGTTGTTACAGATAGAAGAGAAGGTCCTTCAGCCGACAGCCAACGTTTCATGGCACTTTCAAGATCTTCCGGTTTAGTAACCGTCTCTGCAGCAAATCCCATACCTTTTGCAACGGTTGCAAAATCAGGATTATCGAGATTAACTTCACTCGGTCTGTATCCCGCAAGTTCCATTTCCCATTTTACGAAACCAAGACTGCGGTTATCAGCTACCAATATCTTTACAGGAAGGTTATATTGTATTATAGTTAGCAAATCACCCATAAGCATGGCAAGACCACCGTCGCCTGAAAGTGCTATTATCTGTTTATCAGGACATGAAACAGCAGCTCCTATTGCCATTGGCATTGCGTTTGCCATAGAACCATGCGTGAAAGAGCCAATCATTTTACGAGACTTTCCTGGTGTAAGATAATGGCTTGTCCAAAGATTATTCATACCCGTATCTACAGTTACTATACAATCATCTGCTGCAAGTTTATCGAGGGTAGAAAAAACGAATTCAGGTCTGATACATCCCTCTTTCCCGGGATTTTCAACCGGAAGTCTGAATTTTTCCTGTATTTTATTCCAAGATGATAAAGCTTCATTCAGGGATTTTTTATCTTTATATCCTTCAAGTTTGGGAAGCAATTTATCCAAGAATATTTTACAATCAGAACGAATTCCAAGATTCAGTTTGGCTCGTTTGCCAAGCCTTTCAGCCCTCACGTCAACCTGAATAATTTTCTTATCGGTTGGGAAGAAACCGGGATATGGGAAATTAGTGCCAAGAATTATAACTACATCTGCGTTTGCAACTGCGTCAGAAGCAGACCACATTCCCAAGAATCCCATATGTCCTATATAATTTCCACTTATACCCATTAGATCAAGTTGGGACTTATAAGATGTAATCAAAGGAGCATTTAGTTTTTCAAGAAGAGTTTTAAGTTCTTCAGTTGCACCGGCAGCCCCACACCCGGCATATACGCAAACTGAAGATGCCTTATTTATCATCTCAGCTGCTTTATTGATCTCCTCTTCAGAGGGCTCAGGCAATCTTTCCGTATAACTGGGTAAGACAGAAGCACTGTCATCTGCAGCCGGAAGTGTAGTTACATCAGCAGGAATCCCAATAATACCTACTCCACCACGAGAAATTGCAGTTTGCATTGCTCCATGCAGCATACTTGGAACTTGTGAAGGATTGACCGCCATTTCATTGTAAACGCTACAATTAGAGAATAACAGGATAGGATTTGTTTCCTGAAAATACTCGGTGCCAAACATTGCTGAAGTACAAGTAGAAGCTATAGCCAATACCGGAGCGTTAGACCTTTGGGCATCATAGAGACCATTAATTAGATGCACATGTCCCGGTCCGCTACTTCCCGCGCAACAAGCAAGCCTTCCTGTCAATTGTGCTTCAGCACTTGCGGCAAAGGCTCCCGATTCCTCATGACGCATATGTATGAACTTAATCCTTCCGTCCTTTGAAATAGCATCCGTCAAGGCATTTAGACTGTCTCCTGTTATAGCGTACATGTGTTTTATTCCGGCTTCAGCCATTTGGTCAACGATTTGTTCGGCAACATTTCGTTTTACCTCTTTAACTTCAGGAGAATTTGAATCTGATTCAGAGTTTTGCGTGTTTTTAGAAGTCATAACTATAGATATATTGATAATTTCAGAAATTCCTTTATTTATCCATATTAGTTTCGACAGATGAATAATAAGGGGTAAATGTCAAAAGAAAACATTTATAAAATGGAAAATAAATTTGAATTTGAGATTTTTGAAAAATAATAATCATTTTATTGACTTAACAACTAATCAGTAATTGTGAACTTATTATTAACAATGATTAACTATTTGTCTATAAAAAGATAAACTACCTTAGCTTTCCCTGACTCTTCTTTCATATAATACTTTTGATAAATATTCATTATCTTTGTGCTGGCTATTGTGATAATTAATCACGATGCTTTCTCAATTAAGTAAGGAGCGACTATCACAAAAGCAATTATATTACTGAAATATTTAAAGAATCTATGAGTCTATCAATAACAGCTAAAGGAAAGACAAATAACCATAATCAGGAAGTCATTAAAGCTATGTCGTCAGCAATAGCCAAAAGGCTTAACCTTTCATATTTATATAATGATAAAGAGGAGGCTATTTTTGTTTTCCTTACTGATAATGGACTTATATGCATAGATTGCAATACAAATAATGAAGAGCTTGAGATTTCGATTGCAAGTCAAACATCCATCATGGGTCCCGGTTTTCATAAACTGGTGGTTGAATTTATCGACTATTTTATAGATATTTCAGAGATTGATATGGATGTAAGAGATGATACGGAATATTATGTAAATCGAGATTTTCAACAATTACGTGAGGAACATTTTGAGGTGTGGTTGGGAAAAGTAATCAACCTGCTTAATGAAAAAGTGAACCTGAGATCTGATTTCTGCATAAACTGGGATCTGAATTGGCCCCGCCCTATAAATATACCTTCTTCTTTTTCCACTCCATTTGGTAGGTTCAGTATTGACAGAATGAATGCTATCATAGACTCTGAGGGAATATCTGCTTTCTTCAATATTTTCTACCCATGCCCATTTGAAGAAATAGATCCTATTCGCGTTTGTTTTTATGATCTTCTATTCCATCTATGGGTTAAATGTTATTTTATGCCCTCCTCCCGTAGCAAACAAGATAAGGAGATTAATGATAAAATTCTATCATTGTTCGAAACTATCTTTTCTTCTGACACTTCGATGCCAATTCCTCATGATGCCTACTTTGAAGTGAGTAACTTGGCGGAAAGGAAGCCGAGAAGTCTCATAGGAATTCCTGATTATAAAAGTTTCTACCCCATTGGTTTCAGGAAGGGACAATTGATTTATACACTCGGCAATCTTAATTTTAAAT
>CAZXHO010000154.1:0-5754 GCA_964640365.1 uncultured Sangeribacter sp.
TGAAAAGCCACAGGGTGGCAGAGGAGTACTTCTCGGTGGCGTTCCCGGAGTTAAACCCGCTAAAGTTCTTGTACTTGGTGCAGGTGTAGTAGGAAGAAATGCAGCTTTAATGGCAGCAGGTCTTGGTGCTGACGTAACAATTACAGATATCAATCTCAATACACTTTGTCACTGTGCTGACGTGATGCCGAAAAATGTAAAAACATTATATTCTTCACGCCACAATATAGAACAGGAACTTCCGGATACTGACCTTGTTATAGGTTCAGTACTTGTTCCCGGAGCAAAGACTCCTCATTTGGTTACCAAAGATATGGTTAAATTACTCAAGAAGGGTTCGGTTATGGTCGATGTAGCAGTAGACCAGGGCGGATGTTTTGAAACTACTCATGCAACTACACATTCAGATCCTATCTATGAGATTGACGGTGTTGTTCAGTATGCAGTGGCAAACATCCCCGGTGCAGTTCCTTATACATCAACTCTGGCATTGACAAATGCAACTCTTCCATATGCAATCAGTCTAGCTGACCGTGGATGGAAAGATGCTTGCCGAAAGGATAAAGGTCTTGCAGACGGTGTTAATATTGTTGACGGCAAGATTACTTATAAGGCAGTGGCAGAAGCATTCAATCTTCCATATACTCCGTTGGAACTCTGATTAGAATAAGAAGAAATTTCTTCTATCATAGATCGGCTTTTTTGCAATTTTTCTAATGAATATATGAAAATGGCAGCCAATTGGCTGCCATTTTTATATATTCATATTAATGGTAGAACCTTTGTATGAATTTATAGATTAATTCCGAATTTATATCTATTAGTTATGACTCCAAATCCATGCGTTTGGAAAGCGAGAGTGAATTTCTTTTGAATTTAATTTCTTTCTCAAGTCTTCCTTATCTGAGGAGGAGGCAACTGATACTCTTGTCATTTTTTTCGAGGCAACAACTGTAAGAGGATAATTTTCAGTGCTATATTTTTCAACATAATTTTCAGCTTCATTAAAATTGCTGAATGTGGCAACAATAAGATAAAAGATAGATTCGGGTTCATTATTAACAATCACCTCAGAGACTACTTCCTCATTTTCATTTATCACTTCTTCTTCCGCCAGTTTCTCTTTATCATTCGATATTGAAATGATAGACTCCACCGGAACCACAGATGCCTTCTGCTGTCTGTTATCTGAAGGAATGGGATTAAGTATAAAAGTCAGCGCTATTGCGGACAGAATCATAAAAGATGCAGCGAACTGAATAAATTTTCTGTTGAACCCATGATTTCTTCGGTCACTCAATTTATCAGCATCATGGGAAGTTTCCTGATTATTCAGGAAATTTCTATCCGATTCATTACTGTCGAGATTGCTTTTGAATAGATCAATTGGAAGAAATCCGGAATTTTCGGCATCCGAATAATCTATTTTCGCCGGAGCAAAAATAAGTTTTCCCTCTTCACCCACAGATAGGGAGCCAATATTACCAAGTTGGATAAATTTATGAATCAGGAGAGATTCTTTGATTATAGAAACATTTCTCGCAATAACTTGTCTTGATTCTTCAAAGGTTAGACCCTCTTTGCGGGCTATGGAATTAGCCAAAAGTCCGTCATCATTTGAGACAGAAGAATTGAAAACAATTGTCCGGGAAGGAGGTAACAAAATGCCTTTCTCCATGTCAATGGTTGCTGACGACCATGCAGTTATAAGCGCACCTAATCCCGGCACTATTACACAGTCATGGCGCAACAGTAGAAACTCTATATGTGAGAAAAAGTCGTTCATGATGTTATCTTAAACTTGGGAACTGTTTTCGGATGCAAAGTTAAGAAATATTTTAGTAATGGGGAATTAAAAAAATAAGAAGTTATCTACCGGTTGAGGGTATGAATTGCTCAACGAATTGGGGATCAGCTCCTTTATTGATAGCAATTTTTTTATCTGCTTCAGCCTCTTCATATCTGTAATTTAAGCGGTGCAAATACCCTCTTAAGATGTAAAACATGGGATTTTCAGGGAATTTCTGTATACTTTCTCTGAGATCGGTTGAAGCTTCTGAATATTTATCAAGTTTAATTTTCAGAAGGATTCGTTGCGACCGAATATCGGGATCATCATTTAAAATTATTGATTCATCGTAATATCTTAAGGCTTCTGCGGGCTTTCCTTCATATTCCGCTATTTTTGCAAGCCCTGATAAAGCTCTGTCATTTTTAGGGAAATTTTTTGACAGGAGAGAAAGGTCATGTTTTGCACCGTCCAAATCGTTCTCTCGGATTCTTAACATTCCCCGCATTTGAAGAGGCCATTCTTGCACAGAATCTACATCAAGACTTCTCGACAGATCTTCAAAGGCCTTATTATAATTGCCCATTATCATGTAGGTTCTTGCCCTGTTATTTAAGATCTCCTTGGATTTTGGCGATATTGACAGACCTAACCGAAATGCTTCAATAGCATCTTTAAATTTGCCTTGCTCAGTTCTTACAACCCCAAGATTTGAAAAAAGAAGGGAGTTCATATAGTTACCCGGTTCAAGTCTCATGGCTTCAATTATTATGCTCTCCGCTTCCATCCATTTTTCCTTGTGAATATAATTATCAGCAGAGTCAACCAGCGCAAGATACTGAGGGGATACTGCGCGGATTAAACCTGAGCAGAATAGTAATATAAAAAACGAAACCGTTCTTAGGGATAAGATAGAGTGCTTCATATTGTTTTCTTTTCTCGTATATAAAAACGTTATCCCTCCGGCTGAAATTACACAACCGGAGGGACATTATGAATTTTTTAGCTTTTATCTATACTTTCAGTCTTTTGAAAGTTAGCTCAGTTATTTTTCTGGAAGTTTTCTTTACCCGTATTTAAGAAATTCTTATATCCGGGAATATCCTCCTTGTATACAAATGCCGGTGCAAGGGGTTTGGCATCATTGTCTACTATCACATGGAATGGCTGAGCATTGGCTCCAAATTTTGACCTTTGCAGATAACTCCATTTATCACCGTATGTGCGCAAAGTACGGACAGTGCCATCCTTTTCTGTAACCTTTATAGGTTCAGGAAGGGCTCTCTTTTCATCAACCATTAAAGTAACGAGAACGAAATCATTGTCTATTGATTTCTTGACTTCAGGATCGGTCCAAACAGCAGCTTCCATTTTACGGCAATTAACACATCCATATCCTGAGAAATCAAGAAGTACAGGTTTATTCAATTGTTTACCGAGTCTCATACCGGCTTCGAAGTCATCTACCTGTGCAGATACTTCACCATCATACAGTGAGAAATCCTGAGTAGAAAGCGGAGGTGAGAATGCACTTATGCTCTTCAGAGGAGCACCCCAAAGACCTGGAAGCATGTAGACGGCGAATGCAAATGAAATACAAGCGAGCATAAAACGCGGTATGCTAACCTTTTCTACTTTATCATCGTGGGGGAAAGTAAGTTTACCGAGGAGATATACACCTAACAAAGCAAAGATAACTATCCACAAGGAAATGAATACTTCGCGGTCGAGGATTCTCCATCCGTAGGCAAGGTCTGCAACAGAAAGGAACTTAAGTGCGAGAGCAAGCTCAAGGAAACCGAGTACAACCTTTACGGTGTTCATCCAACCACCGCTCTTAGGCATTGATTTCAGCATGGTGGGGAACATTGCAAAAATTGAGAAGGGGAGTGCCAGTGCGAGAGCAAATCCGAACATTCCTATGGCCGGGGAGATGAAATTAGAAGTGGCGGCTGCTTCTACAAGCAGGGTACCGATGATGGGACCTGTACAGGAGAATGAAACCAGCACAAGTGTAAACGCCATAAAGAAAATACTCAGATAGCCTGTTGTTGAATCTACCTTTGAATCCATCTTATTGGTCCATGAAGAGGGGAGTGTAAGTTCAAAACCTCCCATGAATGAAATGGCAAAGATAACGAGCAGAAGGAAGAAGGCTATATTGAATCCTGCACTTGTAGCAAGCTCATTTAGTGCGGAGGCGCCGAACAATGCTGTGACTATCAATCCCAAACCCACATATATGATGATGATTGACAGACCATACACCGCTGCCGTCATTACTGATTTCCTTTTTGTTTTATTCTGTTTCAGGAAGAAGCTGACGGTCATAGGAATCATAGGCCATACGCATGGTGTTACCAGAGCAATCAAACCACCAATGAAGCCGGCAATGAAAATGTATAATAAAGAGCGCCCCTGTTGAGCAGGATTATCCGAGAATACAAGAAGCTCGGCTTCCACGTTTTCCCACCAAGATTCATCGGCATGAATGTTGCTCGTATTAGCAGCCGGCATCATGAATGATTCGGAAGCCTGGAGAGAATCAGTCATCTCTGCAAGAAGGGCAGCACCGTCTTTTTTCTCTTCAGTTTCTTGTTTCGTATCCTCTTTTATGGCATTAAGCTGCTTATCTTTTTCAACCGTTTTCGGTTGCTCCGGGATAATATCTGCAGTTCCGTTGAAAGTATGCGATGCATAAATTGGAATACAGCCACGGTCATCGCATGTCTGACCTTTAAGTTCAAGATTGACTGTATAGTTTTTCTCTGTTGGTTTTAGTTTTTGAGTAAATGTGACTTTTCCGGTATAGAAATGTTCATCAACTTCAAATATGTCATTATATTGTTTTGTATACTCCTTGTTAGCAGTGGGCTTACCAACGAGTTCACAACCCTTAAGATCGAAATAGAATTCAAGGGGTAGGGAGCCTCCTTCCGGGTTGTCGGTGGCAAACAGATGGAATCCGGGCTCTATATCGGCAGTGGCTTCAACTGCCGGACTTCCGGTTTTGTCACCGATGAGTCTGAAAGTCCAATTAACGCCTTCAGCGGCGTAGCCTACTAAGGCACACAGGATCAGACCAAGTGTGAGATAGTACTTTTTCATAAATGAGTGAATGTAGTTATTGATATTAGTATCAGGATGTGGTTAGTTATTCTGTCACACTTCCAAGAGTATTAAGTTTTTATCAGAATCTTTGGCTAAAGCAAAGTTTCTTTTTTCTGATTATACTCTTAGAAATATCTTATAACAATATTCAGAGTACAAGCAATTTGTCATAATTCCCTTAGGTAATAACAGAAATAAAGCTTAACCAACTTTACAGTTTGATTAATAATAGGCAAAATTACAAAAGGTTTTGAACAAATCCTAATAAAATATGAATAAATAACTGATGCTTGGCTTCAATTTATCCAACCTTTGATTTAAACTTAGACTATATTTTGTCTTCTTATTAATTGATATTAATTTTTCATTATATTTGCAGTCCCTGAAAAGGTTTTTCGGGGAAAATAGCAACGCTTATGATTTATGTAAAAATACCTGAAAACTCTATTAAAGGTAAGATTCGTCTCCCTTTTTATCTTGCAATGGAAGAATGGGTGGCACGTCATCTCCCTACCGGTAATTATTTTTTTTCATGGAGAGTTGATCCGACTGTGATTTGTGGGCGCAATCAGGAAATTGACAAAGAAGTTAATCTTGATTATTGCAAAGAGCATGGAATAGATGTAGTGAGGCGGAAAAGTGGAGGCGGTTGTGTTTATGCTGACCGGCAGAATTTCATGTTCTCTTTTATAACAGCCAGCGATAAGGTTGTAGAAGTTTTTGCCGAATATACTTCTATGATTGCGTCACAACTCCAAAAACTTGGTTTTGACGCCATCGCTTCGGGAAGAAATGATATTCAAATAGGAGAACGCAAAGTTTCGGGAAATGCTTTCTACCATATCCCTGGGCGA
>CAZXHO010000155.1:0-5732 GCA_964640365.1 uncultured Sangeribacter sp.
GAGCATCAGCTTCCCAAGCTGAGGGTCACGAGTTCGAGCCTCGCTTACCGCTCTAATGATCTATCCACTTTTTGTCATTCTTAGAAATTTGATGAAGGGTGGATAGTTTTTTTATTCGGGTCTTATCCAACTAATAATTACATAGCGTATTTGAAAGTCGGATGATGCGGTTGGATTTACTTTTACAGAGGAATTAATTGGTTCCGGGAGGGGATTTAAAATGTGAACTAATGCGGGATTGCAGATGTTTTAAAGGTGTATTAATTAAACTTTATAATTATGAAAACTTTTGAAGATAAAATCAAGGAATCAACCCCGTCACTCGTAGTATTTATTCATGCCGGCCAACAGAATGCAGTAGATATCAAATATCTCTTGGAAGATTTGCGCGGAAAATATGCTGACAAAGTAAATATCATGCGTGTCGATAGTTCTTATGACGGTCGTTTGAAGAGACGCTACAGTATTAATGCTTATCCAACATGGGTGCTCTTCAAGGGAGGAGAGGAATTGATGAGAGAAAGTGGAAAGAAAACTGAAACAGAACTTTCTGAACTTATAGAGCGAGCTTTCTAAAAAAATATTATTTCAGCCTGCCGTATTTTGCAACGGTAGGCTGAATGTTTTTTTACAGGTTTTTTTGCGAAACATTCAACCGAACTCTAATTAAATTGTTTATAATATAAAAGAAAGACAAAAAGAAAAACATTCGCAAAATGGCATGAAAGCCATCTCTCATCACTTGATGAGAAACTTTGAATCTTAATAAAACTATGGACACAACAAGAATTTATGAAAATCGCGCTGATAGACTCATGCGTGAAGAATATGAAGAGCAAGTAAGAGAAATAGAAGAATCACAAGCTGAAAATGAATTTCAACCGTTTTGGATGAAACCTTCTACATGGGGTGTAATCGGAACAATCGTTACAGCAGTGATTTTTACACTGATCTTATTCTGGAGTTGATCCTGTATTCAAATTCTTTCGCAAGAAAATATATGGCGCTGTGAACTAAGCGTAAAGGAAAAAGACCTCGGTGTTTATCCGACGTGCAACAAAAGAGTCGGAGAAACAATCCATTTGAAATAGGCAGTTGGGTGGATAGAGATCTGGTTTCTTTCGCTTTCTTCACTTTTTTCATGTCATACGGTTAACCTTTTATCCTATTCGCTAATTCTACCACCAAACTATAAATTATGCGATTATCCAAATTGTTAATTTTCATTGCGTTGACCTGTCTGAATTGCACGGCATACGCTAACTCGCCGGATTATCAGAGAACCCTTCTGAAGGATTCGGTACCCACAGGCTGGCAGATGACCCGCCAGTGCCACCAGACGCTTCCGACAGATGACGCTTGGTGGAATTCATTTAATGATACTATTCTTAATAGTTTGATTGCAAAAGCCGTAGCAAACAATTATAATGTTTTGGCAGCCTTGAAACGTATAGATATGGCGAATAAAATGATTAAAGAAAGTCAGTCGTCATATTTTCCAACTATTTCCCTTGCAGGAGGATGGAATAAAACACAGCAGAGCGGAGCAACTACATCAACCGTCGGACCTTCTGTAAAAGATTCTTATTTCAATTTAGGCGCCACAATGAATTGGGAAATAGACGTATTCGGGAGAGTGAATGCTAATGTTAAGGCAAAGAAAGCGGCTTACAATGTTTCGAAAGCTGATTATGATGCAGTATTGGTGAGCCTCTGTGCTAATGTGGCAAGTTTATACATGGAACTCAGAATGTGTCAGGAAGAACTTTCAGTTGCCAATGCTCATATCAAATCCCAGGAACGTGTGGTTGAAATTACGGTAGCCCGTTATGAGGCTGACCTTGGGGATATGCTGGATGTGACACAAGCGAAAGTGGTTCTTTATAATACCCAAACATCTCTTCCCTCCCTGAAAGCTCAAATTCAGACACTTATTAATTCTATTTCTATACTTACGGGTGAGTATCCGGGTAAATTGACAGAATATCTCTCTGTATATAATAAATTGCCTGCATTTAATCATGATATTTATGCCGGAGTACCGTCGGATCTGCTCAGACGCCGTCCGGATATAGTTGAGGCTGAGATGCAGCTGGGAGAATATGCCGCTAATGTAGGAATAGCTAAAAAAGATTTTCTGCCTACACTTTCTTTGAACGGCAGTATCGGAACTTCAGCTCACAAGGCAGGAAATCTGTTTGGAGAACACAGTATGAATTATTCAATCGCTCCTCAGCTATCATGGACACTTTTTGACGGATTAGCAAGAAATTACCGCACAGCGGAGGCTAAACTTCAATTTGAAGCTGCTGTAGACGAATATAATCTAACTGTGATGAATGCAGTGGAAGAGGTGAATAACGCCATGTTACAATATGAAGCGACTTTGGAATCCATTGATCTGCAGAGAAAAGTTGTGGAACAGAGTGAAAAGAGCCTACGACTGGCTGTCGACCTCTATAAAACCGGTTTGACAGCTTTTTCAAATGTGGTAGACGGACAGATGAATTGGCTTGAAAGTCAAAACACTCTTGTCACTCTTGAAGGAAAAGCACTCAATACACTTGTTTCTATTTACAAAGCTCTCGGAGGCGGTTGGCAGATGGCGGGAGTAAATTACAATAATTGAAAAATAAAGTATCATGAAAACATATAAATCCATCACTTATATTGCTTTAGCATTAATAGCACCCGTCTTGACCTCATGTCACGGCAAAGATAAGACTTCAGAAAAGGAAACTACACGCGACATAGATGTTGCGCTTGTTCAGACTGATTCCATAGTATTGCATAAGACCTATCCCGGCTATCTGGTGGCTAACAAAGCCGTAGAGGTTGTCGGTCAGGTTAATGGTAAACTTCTTACGAAGAATTTTGAATCCGGTAAATTCGTTAGAAAAGGTCAGGTTTTGTATACAATTGACCCTACACTCTATCAGGATGCCGTGAGCAGGGCAGAGGCTTCTCTCGCCTCAGCTATAAGTGCACGCGATTATGCCAAAAGTCATTATGAAGCAGTAAAGAAAGCATTGGAAGCTGATGCTGTTTCCAAGATGGAAGTATTATCAGCGGAAAGCACTTATGAACAGGCAGAGGCAAATATAAAAGACTGCACGGCAGCTCTGCGCACTGCACGCACAAATCTGAGCTATTGTACAGTTACTGCCCCGATAGACGGTTATATTTCTGATACATATTTGAGTACCGGTAACTTTATTAACGGTTCCGGAGCTCCGGTAACACTCGCAAAAATATATGATAATTCAAAGATGCTTGCTGTCTTTGAGATAGAAGATACCCAATATGAAAATATGGTGGGAAAAGGTGGAGGTATGAACGATCCTCTTTACCGTCATGTCCCGTTGAAATTTAGTGACACTTCTTTGGAGGGGTATACTGCCGATCTTTGGTATGAAGCACCCTCCGTGGTTCAGGCCACCGGAACACTCGAGCTTAAAGGATTTGTCGACAATAAAGAAAATCAGCTCAAAGAAGGAATGTATATCACCATATCCTTACCATATGGAATAGAACCAAAGGCTCTTCTTATTAAAGATGCCGCTATCAGCACAGACCAGCTTGGCAAATATATTTATGTGGTCAATGATTCCAATAAGGTTGTATATACTCCTATAGAGGTTGGAGAAACTTATCAGGATTCGTTGAGGGTTGTAAATAAAGGGGTAACAGCCGGTGAGAAGTATGTCACCAAGGCACTTCTCACCGTACGTAACGGTGAAACCGTAAAACCGGTTGTCACAAAATAATAAAGTTAACCCCAATCATTACCACGGTCTTTGAAGAATATTTCCAGAAGATCAAAAATCCCCTGATAAAATGTTTTCCAAATTTTTTATAGACAGACCAATTTTTGCTACCGTTCTGGCGGTACTGCTTGTGATAGCAGGCTTGCTCACAGTGCAGACGCTTCCGGTTGCGCAATATCCTAATATCACTCCGCCCACTGTCATGGTGTCTGCAGAGTATCCCGGTGCCAATGCTCAGACTGTTGCTCGTGCCATAGGTGTACCTATTGAAGAACAGGTTAATGGCGTGGACGGAATGCTTTATATGAGTTCTACTTCAAGTTCAGACGGAAGCTACGGACTAACTATTACTTTTGAGAATGGCACAGACGTGGATCAGGCAGCCGTAGAGGTACAAAACCGAGTTCAGCAAGCTTCCTCACAATTGCCGACTGCCGTAACGGAGCAAGGTGTGACTGTACAGAAACGCAGTAGCAACAACGTGCTCTTCGTTGCTCTTGAAGCCGATGATGACAATAGATATGATGCACTCTATCTGACCAATTATGCGCAGCTTCACATCACAGACCCGCTTTCACGTGTGGAAGGTGTGGGCGGAGTTTCCGCATTTGGAGCCGGAGAATACAGTATGCGCATATGGTTGAATCCTGAAGCCATGCGGGCTCGCGGTCTGACCCCGGATGAAGTAGTGGGAATGATCCAGTCGCAAAATATGGAAGTGTCGGCTGGTTCTATAGGAGCTCCTCCTAAAAATAACGGTGCACAGTTTGAATATACCCTTACCAGTCAGGGTCAGTTGTCGGATGTGGAACAATTCGAGAATATCATCCTTCGGACAGATGGCAACGGAATGTTGAAACTGAAGGATGTAGCGAAAGTTGAATTAGGTAGCACCAGCTATTCTGCTGTAGCGAAGGTAAATGGGAAATCAACGGCTCTTATTGGCGTTGAACAGAATCCTGGAGCAAATGCACTGGATGTTGCTAATGGTGCTATAAAGGAACTTGACAAGCTTTCGCAGTATTTCCCTGATGGAGTTCATTATAATGTAGTATTGAATTCAACCGACTACGTTAAGGAATCTATCGATGACGTGCTTTCTACATTCGTGATAACCTCTCTCATAGTAATGGTGGTGATCTTGATATTCTTGCAGAATTGGAGAGCCGTGATCATTCCTATGATAACTATTCCCGTGTCTCTTATTGCTACATTCGCAGTAATGAAAATAATGGGATTCTCCCTTAATACACTGACTTTATTCGGCCTCGTGCTTGCTATTGCCATTGTTGTGGATGATGCGATAGTTGTTGTAGAAGATTGTTCGCGTCTCGTAGATCAAGGAAATATCAGTCGGCGCGCAGCGGCAGAAAAGGCTATGCGTGAACTTCAAGGACCGGTTGTCGGAGAAGTCTTGGTTCTTCTATCCGTGTTTATTCCAACAGCCTTTGTAAGCGGTATCACCGGAGAACTCTACAAACAGTTTGCATTGACGATTGCTGTTTCCACAGCATTCTCAGGCTTCAACGCATTGACTCTGACGCCGGCGTTGTGTGCTTTGTTTCTTACTCCGCGTAAACCTACCAAATTTTTCTTCTTCAAATGGTTTAACAAAGGTTATGATAAGACCCTGCATCTATATGACAGGTCAATCACCAAAATGTTGGGTCATCCTGTAGTGTCTCTGCTGGTTTATCTTGTTATTGCCATAGCTGCTTTCTGGGGATTTGTCAAGTGGCCTACAAGTTATATTCCGGAAGAAGATATGGGCTATTTCATGACCTCGATTCAGCTTCCGACTGGTGCATCTCTTGAACGAACTGAAAAAGTGGTGGATGCCTTGTCGCAAGAGATACAGAAGATACCTTACGTAAAGGATGTGATGTCTATTTCAGGCTTTTCAATGATGGGAGGGGGCGCTACATCCAATATGGGTTCACTGAGCGTTATTCTGAAGCCTTGGAA
>CAZXHO010000156.1:0-5724 GCA_964640365.1 uncultured Sangeribacter sp.
ATAGGAGAACGCAAAGTTTCGGGAAATGCTTTCTACCATATCCCTGGGCGAAGCATAGCACACGGAACTATGCTATATGATTTTGATCCCACAAGTTTGGCAAATGCAATCACTCCTTCAAAAGCAAAATTAGAGTCTAAAGGTGTTAAGTCTGTACCAATGAGGGTAACTTGTCTAAAGAATGAGGGAATTAAACTAACACCTGAAGAATTTCAAGAATATATGATCAACGGTCTGACTGATGGCAGCCCCTATGTTTTGACTGAGGAGGATATTCGAGAAATCAAGGAAATAGAGGAGGGTTATTATGATCCTTCCTACCTGCGTATCGAATCTTTACGAACAAAAGGTACATCCCTTTGTAAACATGTTGTCAGAAAGAAAAATATTAAGGGACTTGGAGAATTCAATATCGAATTTGATGTCACAAATAAGGATAAAGTTATCAAAAATTTCACCATATCCGGAGATTTCTTTATGAAATCCGATATAGATAACACATTATGTAATCGTTTTGAAGGTTTGAAGTATGATAGAGCGATTATAAAGACTCTTATTGACGAAGTTAATCCTGAATCCGTTATTCCGGGACTTGAATCTTCTGCGTTTTATAATATGATATTAGGAGAGGAGATTTAAGCCGGTTTAAAAGTAATGTAAATAGACCTGCCTTTTGAAAAAAGACAGGTCATTACGTATTGTACAGATTTATATATCTTCTTCTGCTTCGTATTCCCTTTCAAGAAACTTCTTGACTTCCTGGAATAATTTTGAAGCAAACACAAAATCGTTCAATGACTGGCTTTTGCTTTTGAAAATCGTTTTGTCTGTACCAATCCAATCACAATGTCCCTTATTGATAAATACAATTTTTTCACCAATGCCCAGCACGGAGTTCATGTCATGTGTGTTGATGATTGTTGTAATCTTATACTCATGAGTAATGTCGCTGAGAAGTTCATCAATAAGAATTGAGGTTCTTGGATCAAGTCCGGAATTTGGTTCATCGCAGAAAAGGTATTTGGGGTTAAGAGCTATAGCCCTTGCGATAGCCACACGTTTTTGCATACCACCGGAAATTTCGGAAGGATATTTGTTGTCGGCGTTTGTGAGACCAACTCTTTTTATACAGAAGTGTGCTCTATCAAGTTGTTCCTCATGACTCAAAGGACTGAACATTTTGAGAGGAAACATGACATTACCAAGCACTGTTTCGTTATCAAAAAGAGCTGATCCTTGAAATAAAACTCCGATTTCGCTTCTCAATACTCTTTTTTGCTGAGTGCTCATCTCCCGGAATTTTCTTCCGTCATAAAGAATTGATCCCTCTTCAGGTGTGAGCAGACCGATAAGGCACTTCATAAACACAGTTTTTCCTGATCCACTCTGACCAATTATAAGATTAGTCTTTCCTGTGTCGAAAGTAGCTGATATATCATATAGGACTCTTTGTCCGTCAAACCATTTGGATATATTTTTTGCTTCGATCATGTCTGTAATTATTGGAGAAGAAGTTTGGTGAGAATCACATCGGCAAGAAGAATCAGAATAGAGCTTGAAACGACAGCTTTAGTACTTGCCTGTCCGACTTCAAGTGATCCGCCTTTGACGTAATATCCGTAATAGGCTGCCACACTTGAAATAATGAACGCGAAAACAAGTGTTTTGATTATACCATACCATACATACCACTCATTGAAAAATGATTGGATGCCGTAAATATAGTTTTCTAATGAAAGCATTGACGTGAATTGAGCAATAAACCAGCCACCCACCAATCCCATAAACATTGAAAGCACACAAAGCACAGGCACAAACAGCACAAAACCAATTATTTTAGGGAGAACTATAAAATTGGCAGAGTTGATACCCATAATATCAATGGCATCAATCTGTTCGGTAACTCTCATGGTTCCAATCTCAGATGCTATATTACTTCCAACTTTACCGGCAAGGATAAGGCACATCATGGAAGAAGAGAATTCAAGCAGAAGAATTTCACGGGTCGCAAGACCAGTGGAATAATCAGGTATGAGCGGAGACACAATGTTGATGGTCATCTGAATAGTGATGACGGCACCAATAAAGAGAGAAATAATTATAACAAGTGGGATTGAGTCCACTCCGAGTTTACTTATTTCCGCAATCAATTTTTGGAAAAAGACTCTCCATTTGTCGGGTGTGCGGAAAACTTGTGTCATAAAAACGCAATAACGCCCGAATGAAGCTATTGAACTAACAAACATATTCAGAATTTAGTCTGCTCTCCTGTCTTATATTTCAAAAATGGAGAAGCTGTTTGATTATAGACTGCAAAATTAATAAAAAATTACAAATACGACTCTAAGTGAGGAAAAAGGGGATAATTATTCTGTCTTAAAGATATACTGTAGAAGAGAGAAAAAAGACCCTCTCAAAAAAATCAACATGCTGACTTTATGAGTCGTGTTCTAAGTTTGGTGTGTTTGCGTTTTTTTAGTAATTTTGCCTAATAGGAGTGAATTTCAGATATAAGGATACTGATTAATCATTCCCGACATAAAGATTCGCTTACTTAAGATGTAGCGGTAGGTAAATCTTATATTAGACATTAATAAAATCAATTTTCATTATGTTGGTTATCGGCATAGCCGGTGGAACTGGCTCAGGTAAAACCACCGTCGTAAAGAAAATAATAGAATCTCTTCCAAAAGATGAGGTTGCGGTTCTTCCGCAGGATTCTTATTATAAAAATAATTCTCATATTCCTCTCGAAGAACGTCTTAAGATGAATTATGACGAGCCGGCTTCGATAGAATGGCCCTTGCTGTGCCAACATCTGATGGCTTTGAAGAATGGTGAAACTATACAGATGCCGACTTATGATTTTATTACATGTTCACGTCTTAAGGAAACTGTTACAGTTCACCCGCGGGAGGTTGTTGTGGTAGAAGGTATTTTGGTTCTGACAGATAAAACATTGCGCGACATGATGGATGTGAAAGTATTCGTTGATGCCGATGCTGATGAACGTCTTATTAGAGTTATTCTAAGAGATTGTGTTGAACGCAACAGAACTCCGCAGATGGTGATAGACCGTTACCGCGACATGCTGAAACCCATGCATGAACTGTATATTGAGCCTTCCAAAAGATATGCCGACCTGATAGTTCCGCAAGGAGGTAATAATAATGTGGCAATTAAATTGCTGACTGATTATATTCGCTCTTTGCTACCCGGAGAGGCTAAATAATATTAATTGAGCTGTAAAATGTCTTTTTTTAAGAAAAAACATAAGCCTGATCTCACTCCGGAAGAGAAAAAAGTTGCAGAAGAGATGGAGAAATTACCTCAACCCGATATGCAGATTGAGGTCGTAACCAACGTCGAAACAATAGACACACCGGAAGGAGAAATAGCGGAAGTAGAAAGCATTGCCGAACCTGAAAAAGGAATTCTTCAGACCGATAACCTTGTTAAAAAATATGGTAAACGAACCGTTGCCAATCACGTATCAATAAATGTAAGACAAGGAGAAATTGTTGGTCTGCTCGGACCCAACGGAGCCGGTAAAACCACCACTTTCTATATGACAACCGGTCTGATAACTCCGAACGAGGGTAAAATCTTTTTGAATAACAAGGATATTACGGGTTATCCTGTCTACAAAAGGGCGCAACTCGGAATTGGATATCTCGCGCAAGAGGCTTCCGTATTCAGAAAGTTGAGTGTGGAAGACAATATTCGAGCCGTTCTTGAAATGACTCCAACCACTTCAGAGTATCAGAAGGAAAAATTGGAAAGTCTTATATCAGAATTTCGTTTAGGAAAGGTAAGAAAGAATTTGGGCGACCAACTCTCTGGTGGAGAACGCCGACGTACAGAAATAGCTCGGTGTCTTGCCATTAATCCGAAATTCATTATGCTTGACGAACCTTTTGCAGGTGTTGACCCTATAGCCGTGGAAGATATTCAGGAGATTGTATATAGATTGAAAGAGAAAAATATAGGTATTCTAATAACTGACCACAATGCTCCCGAAACGCTAAGTATTACTGACCGTGCTTACTTGCTTTTTGAGGGAAAGATTTTATTCCAGGGCACAAGTGAGGAACTTGCTAAAAATCCTATAGTACGAGAAAAATATCTTGGTAGGAATTTTATCTTCAGAAAAAAACGATTTGATTAATTGTATGGGTCTACCACAGGTAATAAGAGAAAATACGGGCTTTCGGCTGATGATTCTTTTCGGCTGTTTTTTCATTGGTATGATTGTGCTGATGATTATTACGTCGGTATGGACTGCTGCTATTAAGCAAGAAACTCATCTCTCCATGATGGTTCTTATGTTAATGCAGGCAGTTTTGATATTTTGTATTCCGGCATGGCTCACGGCTCGTTTCTGCTCTAATAAACCTTATGATTGGCTCTATCTAAAAACTACCCCTACTCTCATATCTTTAATAGGGGTGATTTTCCTCTATCTTCTTGCCTTACCCGCATTGAATCAGATAATACTTTGGAATTCAGAAGTTCATTTTCCTGCATGGGCTTCCGGTTTGGAACACTCTCTGAGGGAAATGGAATTTGCTGCAGAAGAAGCCACAAAAAAGGCAATGGCTTATAAAGGTATTGGTGGTCTTCTCCTAACAGTTGCAGTCGTAGGTCTGGTTACAGGATTTGCAGAAGAACTGTTTTTCAGAGGAAGTATGCAAGGTATAATTGAGAGGTCACGGTTAGGTAAGCAAGGTGCCGTTTGGTTGGTCGCAATTGTTTTCAGCACTGTTCATTTCCAATTTTTTGGATTTATCCCACGGCTATTGATGGGTGCCATGTTTGGCTATTTGTTAATATGGACAAGATGTCTATGGGTACCGATATTTGCACATGCACTTAATAATTCTGTTGTTGTCATATCTTTGCCTCATGACGGATCTGATGACGCGATTGTAAATTCTTTGGGTACGACACAACACGGGTTTCCGTGGTATGCTGTGGCAAGTGCTGTTGCAACTGCAATTTTTCTATACCGTTTCAGATCTTATTTCTTTAAACGGAATTTTAACAGCTGATAGATAATATGGCAAAGAAATCAACAGGTCCTTCATTCAGAGAACTTATGGGTTCGATCCGAAAGAGAGATTTTGCTCCGGTTTATATCCTCATGGGTGATGAGCCTTACTATCTTGATGAGATTGCACGTGCCCTTGAAAATAATGTAGTTCCCGAAGAGGATAGAGATTTTAATTCGATTACTTATTATGGAGCTGATTCGGATATTGGAAGTGTTATTGCCAGTGCCCAGCAATACCCGGTTATGGCTGAACGGCAGCTTGTGATTCTGAAAGAGGCCCAAACATTATCAAATGCCAAGAACCAGCTTGACAAGCTTGCATCTTATGTTTTGAGACCTAATGCAACTACGGTACTTGTGGTGGTCTATAAAGGAGATTCTATATCTTCCACTTCGCAATTGATAAAAAATGCCAAGGGCACTGACTGTGTGATCTTTAAAAGTGACAGGTTACGAGATTATCAGTTAGCAGGCCCTATCACAGACTATTGTATGTCGAAAGGTTTCGGTATTGATGATAAAGCCGTTTCTCTATTATGTGATTATATAGGGAATCCGTTAAGTAAACTTTTTGGCGAGATTGATAAACTTATAGTAGCTGCCGGCAAAGATGTTAATAGAATAAACCCGGAACTTATAGAAAAAAATATTGGTATTTCGAAAGATTTCAA
>CAZXHO010000157.1:0-5709 GCA_964640365.1 uncultured Sangeribacter sp.
TCTGAAATTTGTTCCGCAATATTTTTCCTCTCCATGCAGTAGGAAGGGGAGAAAGAGTCATTCCGGCAGTAAGTGCAGCCACCGGTTCCTATTGTACCATCGCGGTTGGGACAAGAAAACCCGGCATTAACAGAAATTTTCTGTACTTTAATGCCGGGAAAAATATTATTAAGGTATTCCGAATATGTAATCATACGAAATTACATTTCTAATCCATTCAACAGGTATATTTAAACCATATAGTCTGCTATGACAAGCGCTGCCATGGCTTTAACAACGTGAACGGCTCTGACTGCCACACAGGGATCATGTCTTCCTGCGGGATTTAACACCGTTGCCTCACCTTCAGTATTTACTGTCTCTATTGGCTTAAGTAGGGTAGGAGTAGGCTTAAATGCCACTGAGAAGAATATAGGCATTCCATTAGATATGCCACCCTGAATTCCGCCACTGAAATTTGTGGCTGTTTTTAAAGGCTCTCCGTTATTCTCTGAAGCAAGGAAACTATCGGCTGTCCGGCTTCCATAAGAAGAAGCAGACCTAAAACCCAAACCATATTCAAAACCCTTGGCAGCATTTATACTCATCATTGCAGCAGCAAGAGAGGCATGCAGTTTATCTGCTACGGGATTGCCAATTCCGGGCGGCACACCTGTAATGAGACAACTGACTTTTCCTCCCACACTGTCTCCAGCCTTTTTAGCCTCTTTTACAACTTCTTCCATTGCAAGTTTCAGGTCAGGATTTACTTCAAGATTTAATGGCTCATTTGGTTTGGTCATAAATCCGTCGAATATATCACCTGCCGTGATGCCCCCGACCTGAGTCAGTGCTGTCTGAATGTTGATTCCTTTTGTGGATAGCCACTGAGCTGCTAATGCACCTGCCACTATCCAATTTACTGTTTCTCGAGCACTCGACCTTCCACCTCCACGTGGATCACGTATTCCATATCTTTTGATATATGTGTAATCCGCATGGTTGGGACGGTAAACTTTTGCCATTTCATCATAATCTGACGAATGATGATCAGAATTCCTGACTATGAAACCTATAGGAGTACCAAGCGTTACTCCTTCAGGAGATATTCCCGAGAGAAACTCTGGAATATCAGTTTCATTTCTTGCAGTTACGAGTGCAGAAGATCCCGGTCTTCTTTTGGCAATCTCCTTCAGAAGTGAATCAAAATCTATTTTGAAACCCGGAGGAAAACCATCAATTATACCCCCCATTGCAGGGCCATGACTTTCTCCAAAAGTGGTGAGTGTTAGATTTCTGCCGAATGTATTCACAATAATTCTGTTTTAAGTTGTGGCAATATCTTCGAAAGTGGCGTCTGCGGCCTTTGCAAGATCATTTGGTGATAGTTTTAGTTGTAGACCGCGTTTGCCGGCACTGACATATATAAACGGGAAGTTTAGAGCATCCTCACTTATATATGTCGAGTAGTGCTTTTTCATTCCGATAGCCGTACATCCTCCACGAATATACCCGGTCAGAGGCAACAATTCTTTCATTGCAATCATTTCAACTTTTTTGTTGCCGGAAACCTTGGCAGCCTTTTTGAGATCTACTTCTCGATTGCCGGCAACCACACAAACGATTATTCCGGTTTTATCACCGCGAAGTACGAGAGTCTTGAACACTTGCACAATTGGTTCACTCAGTTCTTCAGCCACATGGTCTGCTGCAAGGTTATCGGGGTCAACGATATATTCTACCAACTCATAATTTATCTTGAGCCGGTCCAGTATTCTTGCTGCATTTGTCTTTTCGCTCATAAGAATGTCACTTGTCCATTGTTACGAGTAACTCTTCGTTGTTTCGTGTCATTTCCATTCTTTTCTTTATGAATTCCATAGCTTCAAGAGAATTCATATCAGCAAGATAATTTCTGAGAACCCACATTCGGTTGAGAGTTTCCTGTGGCAACAACAGATCATCACGACGAGTTGAGGAAGCAATGATATCAACAGCTGGGAAGATTCTTTTATTAGATAATTTCCTATCAAGCTGAAGTTCCATATTACCTGTGCCTTTGAACTCTTCAAAGATGACTTCGTCCATCTTTGAGGAGGTCTCGGTAAGAGCTGTGGCAATTATCGTCAAAGATCCACCGTTTTCAATATTTCTTGCGGCTCCGAAAAATCTTTTCGGACGTTGAAGTGCATTTGCATCTACGCCTCCGGACAATATTTTACCGGAAGCCGGGGAAACAGTATTGAACGCCCTTGCAAGGCGTGTGATAGAGTCAAGCATTATCACAACGTCATGTCCACATTCCACAAGACGCTTTGCTTTTTCAAGAACTATATTGGCAATCTTTACATGTCTTTCCGCCGGTTCGTCAAAAGTTGATGCGATCACTTCTGCATTAACGCTTCTCGCCATGTCTGTAACCTCTTCGGGACGTTCATCTATCAGAAGCATAATAATATATGTCTCAGGATGATTCTCTGAGATAGCATTAGCAATATCTTTCAGCAAAATTGTCTTACCGGTTTTTGGAGGAGCTACAATTAGTGCGCGTTGTCCCTTACCGATAGGTGAGAACATATCTACAACCCGCGTTGAAATATTTGCGTATTTTCCTTTGGTAATTTCGAATTTTTCATCAGGGAATAAAGGAACAAGATGTTCAAACGGCACACGGTCACGAACTACCTCTGGAGCAAGACCATTGATAGACAACGCTGTAATCATAGGATAATACTTGTCACCTTCACGAGGAGGACGAATTGAAGCCTCTACGACGTCTCCGGTCTTTAAGCCATATTCCTTTATCTGCGTTTGTGAGACGTATATATCATCCGGACTGCCAAGGTAATTGTAGTCGCCTGAGCGTAAGAATCCGAATCCCTCCGGCATTACCTCTAACACACCATATGCCTGCAGAATTCCGGTAAGGTCATACTCCTCAGGTTGCGTTGCAGTTACGTTCATTCCCTGACGCTGCATACGCTGCATCTTTTTGAGCTGATTTTTCTGCTGTTTTGAAAGTGGTTGTTGTGAAGTTGCGCCCGGTTCTCTCATTTGAATAGGTTGAGCCTGCGGAGTTGGTAGCGCTGCTTCCTCATTTATTATATTTTGAGGGGATGCCTGTCTCTGTTCCTTATTGATATGATTATCGCGAGCATTATCCCGGTTTGTTTCCCGGTTATTATCACGATTTCCCCTTGGTGTAAATGTTTTACCTTTTGAAGGTGTAAAGAAAGAGGTTAATGAAAGACCTTCGTTTTGCCCCGGTTTCTGATTACGTGGAGTAAAGACTTTTAGCTTTGGTCTCTCTTCCTGTGATAGGGAAGCTTCAGATGTTTCGGTTTTACTCTCTTCTTCCGGTTGATTGACCTGTTCTTCTTTGGGTTGATTATCTTCCGGAGTGGTTTCCGAAACTTCTGTTATATCTTTTTCAATTTTTGTCTCCTGATTCTCTCCTTCTTGCATTTCAGGTGACTCAACCTTCACAGGAAGCATAACAGGTTCGGGAGTTTGTTCTATATTAATTTTAGGAGCTGGTTTTCTACCGCGTTTTTTGGGTTGCTGTTGTGATTCTTCAGACTGAGTTTCCTCAGCTGATGCATTTTTAGGTTTTCTTCCTCTTTTCTTGGGGGCTCCTGCAGATTCTTGGGACTGAATATCCTGTGAGTCTTGATTTAAGCTCTGTTCTTCATTTGAAGCTGTGGAAGATGATTGTTGAGATAAGGATTTACCGTCAGACGACTCAGCGTCGGCTGTTTTCTTAGATTTTTTCTGTCTTGCCTCTTTAGGCTTGGAGGCTTTTTTCTTTTCACCGTTTTTCGTGATCGTGTCTTTGGCTAAAGCTTCAGCCTGATGGTCCAGAATAGCTTCAATTATTTCATCCCTTGAAGCGGAAGCACCTTTTTTTATTCCCATAGACTCTGCCGTCTCTCTGATGAGGGCATCATCCATGGCGTCTAAGTCGTTAATGTGGAACATAAAGAAATTATGTAGAGAATTTTAGTCATCAGCATCTTCTCTCCTTACAGGAATCCATGAAATAAGATTCTATGAGAGTTATAATAAAACTGATGAGGAAATTTATAGATTCATAAAGGAAGCGGTCCCGTGTGTTTTTTGGTGATTCTTACCTAAGTGTGATAAGAAGTATGAGAAAATCTTAAACTAATAGGATCGACAACCAATAAAGTGTCGTAATAGGTATGACACCGTGGTATTTCTGTGCAAATTTAGATAAAAAAATCCAAATCGTACAAATATATAACAAAAAAATTGGTGTAAAGTTTCTTTTCTAATATTAAAAGACAGAGAATATTTATATTGTATATCTTTCCAATTTCATTAAAATTAAGCAGATTACAAATGATATATCAAATAATTTTTAGATAAAATTCTTATAGGTTGGGACAAGAGATTATAAGTATTATATAATTATTCTTATTCAGCATTATTAAAATCTCTTAGAGAAAGGTATAAATTACCGTTTCTCAGTAAAAGCTCTCCATTTCGGATTGTCCATTTCTTTTTATCAGGTTTTTTTGCGCGTATTGCTTCCATTATTTCTCCGGAAGTATTTGTAAATGGTCCACCGGGAGAAATAAATCGTCTTATCAATAGTTCCGGAAAAGGGAAATCAAGCACTTCCGATACTTTTAATGGTTGCCCGGGAGCTGGAAGAGCAGAAGAAACAGCATTTTCTACTATCTGATTTTCTCCTCTAATAATAGACAGAGATCGATCGAGAGCTTTGTTAAAACCGCTCCATTTCTCTTGCAATAACGGGAAAATTGTATTCCTGAGATAATTACGTCTGTAATCTGAGGTTAGATTAGAAGAATCAGTTATATATTTCAGTTTTTTTTGATTTAGGTATTGTTCAATTTCATTGCGGTGAAAAGAAAGAAGCGGACGCCATATTTTGCCATTATCAACTGACATCCCTCGTAAGCCGGTAGTTCCGGAACCTCTTAAAAGATTTAGAAAAAGCGTTTCTATATTGTCATCTGCGTTATGGCCTGTAGCTATCCTTTCTGCTCCAACCTCTTTGGCAAGATCTTCAAACCATTTATATCTGAGTTCGCGACAAGCCATTTCAGTGGAGCAACTTTTTTTCCTACTTTTATATTCTTCTACATCAAAATCCTTAATAAGTAAAGGAATATTTAATTGTTTGCAAATTATATCCACATGATGTTGATCCCTCATGCTTTCTTCACCGCGAAGATGGAAATTACAATGGGCAGCAATTACCTTTATTTTTGAGGATGCTAAAGCTGAGAGCAGAGCAATGCTATCGGCACCTCCACTAATTGCAACTAATGTGCAAGTGAAGTTATTGTCTGATATATAGCGCTTAATGTCAGTTTCTATCTTAGGGTGTCTCTCTTTTTTTTCGATCATAATGCGAAATTAAGAAAAAAAACATAAATTTGCACGGAAATAAGCTAAGTTATTTGTTTAACTTATATACTCTAAATTCTAAATAATTAAAATTATGGCAAAAGAATGGATCTGCACGATTTGTGGATATGTAGCTGAAGGTGATGAGGCTCCGGCAAAATGCCCTCAGTGTGGTGCACCTGCTTCTAAATTTAAAGAACTTGATCAGAAAGAACTTCTTAAGTTTGTAACTGAGCATGAAATAGGTGTTGCAAAAGATTGCGACGAAGAGATGAAGAAAGACCTCAATAATCACTTTATGGGTGAATGTACTGAGGTTGGTATGTATCT
>CAZXHO010000158.1:0-5644 GCA_964640365.1 uncultured Sangeribacter sp.
GACCTTAAACTTTACATATATAGAGCGGATAATATCTCGCATGCGCAGGTTGGTGTTTCTATGAAGATGACTTTCAACTTCTTCAATCAAAACATAGCCTTCTTTCCTTGTAGTAAAAATAAGACTCCTTGAGTCTTTTTTATCTTTTTTATTTTGTTTACTCATAGTAGATTCTTCTGACTATATTTCTCCACAAAAGGTGCAATCATTTTAGCAAGATAGATTATGACCGGTAGATCATACTTGCTTGAGAATGATCTTAGAGCTGGGGAATCAATGGATAAAAAACCTACTACCTTACGCTCCTTAGAATTCTCAATTATCAAAGGAACAACTAAAGTACTTTTATATGGCAATTCCCATGACCTTATTCTATGGAACCATCCACCCGATCCATAATATTTTTTTCTTTTTACATCTGAAAAACGACTATTTCTATAAAATGGAGAATAAGGAAGAAAATTATTCAAATAATAAATGTCTTTTGTCTCAGAAGTAGAGAGCAAAGGTAGAAGCTTCTTGAAATCAGTATTCTCATCGATGTAATCTTTCTCTCCAGCGGACGGCGGACGGGATTCATGTCTTTTCTTACTCTCAAGATTTCTGCAAAGCACATTGACATAGGGGCCTTTGGTATCCTGATTAACATACTGGATACACACAGAAATATTTGGAGAATGGAATTTTCGCATCCCTGCAGATATTTCTTGACATACCTCGGCAAGATCGCTTATGCAGTGTTGAACATGAGTGCGCCCATTATATTTTTGATTAATTTCAAGGATTTTTTTAATAGTGGGAGCCATTTGATTGCGACCTTCCATAACTGATGCCATTATCTGGCTCTTATGATAATAATGGTAACATCCTATCAGGCAGAGCACCATAACAATTAAACTCACAGTTAGAATTGGCTCCCGGATTAATTCAAGTGCTTCTCCGGATTTAACTGTGAGATAAGTTCCCAAAGCAGTGAGAAAAAATCCAAGTACTGTAATAATGTCAAAAAACCATTTCATTTATGTAATGATGCGTGTAAATCACAAAAACATAATGGAGAATTAAGATGTGTTTTAAAATTCATATATAAGAAAATCCCTACAATCATAAGGTACTTAAATTGGGGGATTGGTAACAGAAACCGTTTTTTCTCTAAAATTCTATTATAACTTAGTCAATCTATTATAGATTGTTAACACCTATTCCGATGGTTCTACTTATATCATCCTCCGCCAAGATCTATATCACTTTAGTGCATAACCTCAACCTTGTAGAAGATATTCGGCTCTCAAAAATTCATTTTATAATAATTACGTCTCAATTTTATTTGCTATGCGAAGTTGAGTTTTATTCACTCATTAGCAATACGTCAATTTTGTATACTTTCTCGCTTACCAGTTTTATTTACTATATTCAGGTCTATATTTAATTATATTAGCCGGCACACCTGCCACAACAGCACCATCTGGAACGTCCTTGATAACTACAGCACCAGCTCCAATTAGACAGTCAGTCCCTAATGACTTTATTCCCGTCATAATTGTTGCGCCAATTCCAACGTATGCATTTTCCTTTGCTATTAAACTTGCTCCTAAATTTACACCAGTTGATACAAAGACTCCTTTTTCAAGAATAGAATGATGGCTAATGTTAGCTCCTACTGATATCATGACATCTTGGTTAATAGCTACATAAGGCATTATGTGAGTATTGCCTAAAATGTATATGCCTTCATTCGCAAGGATTACATTAGGTGAAATTTTAACTGACTTATGGATAAAGTTTGGTGTTACAAATCCATACTCTCTGGCCTTGGAAAGAAATTTCACTCTTAGGCGATTATTTCCAAGTGGACAATAGATTGCCTCAACTCCATAATGCTCTTTTAATTCAGAAAGGATATTAGTTTTTCCAAGCACTGGAATTCCACTGAATATTTTGAATTGCGCATGTTCATCATCATCCAAAAATCCTATGACATTAACCCCTGATTCACGTAGATAAGACAGATATACTTCCCCATATTTACCTGCCCCTATTATTACACTTTTCATATTCAATTATGTCCATTAAACGCCTCAGTAGTTGCTTGCCCCTCTAATGAGATGCCTTCTCTTTTAAAAACTTTTATTATTGTTTTCCAACAGATCTTACAGTCAAGACTGAAAGATATATTATCTACATACCAGATATCATACTCGAATTTTTTGCACCACGAAATATTATTACGACCATTTGTCTGAGCCCATCCCGTAATCCCGGGACGTACTTCATGACGTCGTGCCTGCTCCGGAGTATATAACGGCAGATAGTAAGTCCTCAATGGTCTTGGACCAATAAGAGACATATCACCTTTAAGCACATTCCAAAGCTGTGGCAATTCATCGATGGAAGTTGAGCGCACAAATCTACCAACTTTAGTAAGACGTTGTGCATCCGGTAATAGTTTCCCATCAGCACCGCGTTCATCAGTCATAGTCTTAAACTTTACTACCTTGAAAATTTTACCCTCTTTTCCTGGACGTTCCTGAAAAAAGAAAGCTCCCGCCCCCTTATTAGCAAAATGCAACCATGCCGTCACAGCAGCAATAGGGATACATAAAACGAGCAAAGCTCCTCCAGAAACAATGACATCAATTGCTCGTTTAAAATAGTTTCGATATAAGTTATACTTCATACTAAATTACTATCATGAAACCTCTTCATTTAGATCTTCTCAAGGATCTCCGTTTCTTAAGTGAATATACAGACGTCAAAAAATCACGTGTATGAAAGGGATAGTGCCTTTTGGGCGCTTTCTCATAAATTTTATTTAAACTTGAGTTTGGATTTAAAGATTGCTAACTTCATTGGATAAGTCCGGATTCTATATTCCAGAAGCCTCAGCCTAGACATCTGCATAAGCAGCAGCGATGATGCTGCCGTCCGAGCCATCGAACCATTCCTTGGTTCCACCAGGCTGATCTCATCTGAATCAAGGGTTGATCCCCGGACATTTCTGTCGCTATCCTTTTGTCCTAATCTGCTTTTCTGGGATGTGTCTCAGAACTTCTCCTTCTTCAGAACCCGGATGAGATACTTCTGGTCAGCGTTTGACTACAGCAGGGCATGGCGTTCTTTGTCCCACTGGCGCTTATTTACGAGCCATACCTCGAGGTTGAGCCTCACCACGTTTGTGAGGCGATGAGACTATCAAGTTTCTCTGCTAGGGATGCAATCATCCTGTCTTTCTTCGTAGCATCTCTCTCTCTCAGCAAGCCGGGCTTTCAGTTCGCGCTTCTGATCAAATAGCTTGAGGATCACGTTTTTGAGTTCGGTATTGTCAATTATCCCAAGGAATTCAAGCCGTCTGTGGTGGGCAGGTCAATTATTATACGCGCATGAGGTATTATGTCATGTTCTGCTGGTATATCGAGTCCCGTTATCTCCCTGATACAACTTATGTCGGACAGTCGTTTCCTGTATTCGTGACTCTTTTGAGTAGTATACTTAACAAGGAGGCTTTCAAAGTTTTCGTTCTTGAACATATCGCATAGTGTTTGGTATGTTCCGCGAAGTTAGTATTTATCCCTTTCCCTCCATATGCCTCATTCTTGGAGGCTTCCATGAGGAATAATTTATATTAAATTGATCGTTGCATATTTAGATATTCTCTAATACATCCGCAACTTGTGCAGAAAGAATAGAACGATCAAATTTTGATTCGGAAAGTATTCTCGAATTTTTTCCCCATTCCATCAAAAGGTTATAATCATTCTTATACTTTATTATTTTTCTGACAAAATCCTCCGGATGCTCAGGATCGACAAAAAAACCACATTTTTCTTTCTCAACAAGCTCCTTTGTCCATCCCGCTGAATTAACAACAATTGGTTTGCCTGCCGATAGTGAATCAAATAACTTATTAGGTGAATTTGTTGCGAGTATTGGCAAGTTTTTAAAACATGTGACTGATAAATCACACAAATTCACAACTTCAGATACGACCGCCATACGATGATTCCCTAAGAACTTCACATTGCCAAGACCGTAGTCTTCAGTTTTTTTCTTAAGAAGAGGTAAGGTGGCCCCATCCCCCATAAATAGAAATTTAACATCTGTCAATCCTCCTTTCCAACACAATAGAGCTGTTTCTATAAGATAATCCAACCCGTTGGCAACGCCCATTGAACCAAAATGTATAATATTAAAATCCTTGGTGTCAATATCAAATTTTCTTGCTATATCCTGATTGGCCTTATGAGGAAAGAATTCTTCCGGTTTTGACATATTTGGAATCATAGTAACCTTGTTTTCTGGTGTACCAGCCGCAATAACTCCATCCATCATTCCCGGGGACAGTGCTACTATGTGCTCTGCATTTCTATATATTCTTTTTTCAAATGAACGAAGAAGTTTTATCAATAATGGATTACGTATGGCTCCAATCTGAATAGGAAACTCAGGCCATAGATCTCTTACTTCAAATACATATCTTAGTCCTTTTTGTCTTCTAAGAGATAACGCTACTAACCCGACTGTCAACGGCGTTGAGGTTGCGAAAAGCACATCTGCATCTTCAACTTTCTTTGCCTCCTTAATTGACATTCTTACGAACCTAAGAAAAGATTTAACCTTCTCAAATTTCGACATATAATTATTATACTCGTTGTGAACATAATGAACTTCGATCCCGTCTATGTTTACAACTCTCTCTTCTGGATGGGATTTATTTGTGGAAGTGATCATTATCACTTCATGACCTCGAGCAACCAATTCCTTACTTATCCAATAACTTCGAGTTCCTCCCGGTTCCTTAGGGGTATGAAAATATTGATGAATGTAAATGATCTTCATTTATTCTTTGTATTTAGTGCGATGGAAAAATGAATCAAGATTTTACAAGTATCTTCAAAATGCTTTTTACTGGAGCTAATACCCTGGAAAACATAAAAAATACATTGTATGAAAAGGGAGCTCTAATATAAATCAGACCTATCTGAGAAATAAAACTAAATGCATTTTTTATATGGTAAGTTATGGGGCGTTTAGTTGTGGTTGCTGAATTTTTTCTTATTCGCCTAAAATAAATTGCTGACTCCGGAGCGAGAACAATTTGGTCGATTTTATTAGATATTTCGAACATAAATAAAGAATCTTCCTTATTCTTAAACTTGTTATTAAAACGAGTTTGTCCAATTATATCTTTAGGAATTAGTTTCATGCACGGACCATTGAAAAAACCGCGAAGTTTAAATAAAGAAAGATTTTGATTGTTTTGAAACTTATTATATAATCGAGTCAAAGAATTATCGATAAATTGACTTTTATTCCCATCCAAAAAATAATTGGTATTACTTATTACGATTGTGTGTTTATTTTTATCTGTACACCCATACAAGTCATTCAGGTAAGTTGAAGTAATTAAGTCATCATCATCAAGAAATGATATATATCTTCCACTTACTTCATTTATTCCTAAGTTTCTCGCATTACTAACACCTGCAATGGGAGTATATATAATTCTTGCATTAGTTATATGTAAGTCTTTTACCCACTTTGAAACCATATTAAACCATGGATCCTTATTTCCATTTAATACTATAATAATTTCGTATTTAGAAAGTGGAAAAGTTTGATTTGCTAAGGCGGATAAAAGTTCAAA
>CAZXHO010000159.1:0-5637 GCA_964640365.1 uncultured Sangeribacter sp.
AACTGGGTTATTGACCTTCGTTCTGACGATGCCGTGAAAGGCGGCGACGGTGTCACTATGGAAGGCTATATGCACCAGCTTGAGGTAGGTAACGTTGAGAATAATAATGATGTGATCAACTTCAAATGGCGCAACAATTATTTCTCAATCTCACGTTGCAATACTGCTATCAAGGCTCTTCTGGGCGCCGGTAATCTCGATGAAACTCTGAAGGCTTCTTACATTGCAGAGATGAAGACACTTCGTGCATACTATTATTTCGATATGTATCGCCTCTTTGCAAAATTCCCTTATTTCGATGAGACAGTAGCAAATCCTTCGGAATGCCGTGCTGATGAGTATACAAGAGCTGAAATAATGGGCTTTATCAAGCAAGATCTTATTGACAGCTATAAAGTCCTTCCCGAAAGTCAGTCAGAACCGGGTCGTTTCAACCGCTATGTGGCAGCTTCCGTACTTGCTAAAGTGGCTCTCTTCGATTCAGACTGGGCAACAGTGGAAACTTATGCAGGTAACGTTATCTCCTCCGGTAAATATGCATTATATCCCAACTTCCTTGATATGTCGAAGCCTGAGATGAACAATCAGTATGAGTCAGTCATGGCTGTACAGTTCTCTTCTGCCAACTCACCCGACCAGTTTAATTTCAACAACTGTCTTAACTGTACATGGTCAGAGGGTAACCTCTATGGTAATGGCGACGATTTCTATCTCGCATCTCAAGATCTTGTAAATGCTTTCCGCACAGATGCAACCGGTCTTCCTTATTTTGACAATCAGAATGCCGAAAACGTAACTTCAGCAGACTACGCCGGAAATGTAGATCCCCGTCTTGACTTTACTCTCGGACGAATCGGAATGCCTTGGAGAAGCCACATGTATAATGAGAATTGGTGCCGTAATCTTGAACTTTACGGACAGTATTCAGGCAAGAAACCTTATCCTTCTCCTGAAAATCCCGAAGTTAAACCCGGTATCGTTCCTTGGGGCGCTTCATCTCTCAACTACATAATCATCCGTTATGCTGATGTGATGCTTATGAAAGCCGAGGCTCTTATAGAGCTGAACAAAGATCTTGATCAGGCAAGAGATCTTATCAATCAGGTACGTGCGAAAGCTGCACGCTCTATCGATCCCTCATATACTCCGGTTGACATAAATCCTATGGTTGCTAATTATGCAGTCGGTCAGTATTCAGCTACATCATGGAATCAGGAGTATGCACGCAAGGCAGTGCGTCATGAACGTCGTGTTGAACTCGCTATGGAGGGTCACCGCTGGTTTGATCTTCTTCGCTGGGGCAATGTTGTGGAAGTAGTAAACAACTATTATAACTTTGAAAAGGATTTCCAGCCTTATTACTCTACAGCCAGTCTTTCTTCTGACGAGCTTTATTTCCCAATACCTCTCAATCAGAAAGATAACGCAGATAATCTCTATGATTGATAGCCTGACAAAAACTCTCAGACTAATCAGGAATTTAATATCTCGATAAACAAAACAACTTGACTAAATGAAAACAACATATAAATATGGTTTTGGCGCGCTGGTTACCATGATGGCTACCGCATTCACCTCTTGCGGTGATTTTGAGCCGACCGGTTATGAGCCTGTACCCGAGCTTCCTACCGTAAGCAATCTGAAAGCCGAGATAGTTCGTCATGACATTAACCTCAGCTGGCAACTTCCGTCAAATAAGGATATTACCGACGTTCAGTTAATACTTAACGGAAAGGTAAACAATCCCATTAATTTAGGTTCCTCTGCCACTTCATATACTGTGGTTGGTCAACCTCTGGGTGAAGAAGGTTACTATACAGTTAAAGTTTGCTATTCCGACCGTTATGTTTCAGAGGGTGTAACAACCACCGCTACACTTCCGGAGGAAACGTTGGCAGGAGTATCCAATACCTCGGTTGAAGTGGTGGGCCGTATAGTAACATTAAGCTGGACACTCCCTTCTGCTTCCGATATCACAGGAGTTAGAGTATATCGTGACGGAGATATTGCCAGTGCTGTATCTCTTCCCGCAGGCACTACCTCATATTCCTTTAAATCCCAGCCAATGGGTCAGGAATTGGTTTATACCATTCAGGTGCTTTATGACACTTATTATCCTTCTGTTTCGCAAGATGTAAAGGCGACCGTGCCTTATATCACTCCGAAAATGGCTTATCTCCTTACAGTTGAGAATTATCGAGATTTGCCGGATGATGATGAAGTAGCAGCTGCACGCTGGTTCTCACATCAGGAAAATGCAGAATTCGTGAGCGTGGAACAGTTAGCGGAACTTGATGCCGACCTCTATCCGGTAGTTTGGGTTGAGATTGATCGCGTAGGTCTCGGACTGGGATGGGAAAATCTTCCTTCAGAATTCTCTTCTGAAAAAGCTATAGCAGCTCTGAAATCATATTCTGAAAAGGGCGGAAATCTATTCCTTGCCAACATGGCTACCCAGCTCACTGTGCCTCTCGGCTTTGTTCCCGACAACATGGCTCCTACAGTTTACGGTAACGGCGAGGGCGGTTCAGGCGATGATGTTTGGGTAATTAATCCTCATCTTGGTGTTGATTTCATGGGCGGCGGCGATCAGGGCTACTATGACCGCGCAGCACACGCCATATTTGAAGGTCTTACACTCGAGGATCCTAACGGCTACGGCTACTCAACACTCCCTCTCATCGGACCGGGTCAGCGTGAAGACCACAATTGCCTCTGGGATTGCAATATCTACGGAAGAGGTCAGTATCCGGACGTAATCGCCAATTTCGAAGCTACAACAGGTTCTCTGGTTTTGGCAACATGGGGTCATGTCCGCGACCACTGTGTAGCCGGTCTTGTAGACTTCTATGCAACTTCTCAGCACGGACGTTGTGTGGCAATGGGTCTCGCAGCTTACGAATGGAATCAGAACTCCGGTTTGAATCCTTATCAGAGCAATGTTGAGAAGCTTACGGAAAATATCCTTAACTACTTGAAATAAAGTTCTTTTAACTCCGTTATAATTGTGTAAGGTCCGGATTTTCGTACGGATGCCGTGCGAAAATCCGGATTCTTCTTATAATTCAAGCATCATGAAATTCAGACTTCTTCTCTTGTCATTAATTTTATCAACCGGAAGCATATCGGCTGAACGACTTCTCCATTTTCCAATGGAAGCCGATAAATACGGTGAATTGTCCGAGAATATTACCGGAGATTATCTTCAGGTGTACGGACGACATATAAATGAAAATATCGCCGGAGCCGTTGGGAAAGCTCTCAGGTTTGACGGATATTCTACTTTTGCCCAAGGCAATATAGGCACAATCGGAGACCGTGGGCGACTGACTATTTCCATATGGGTTGCACCGGAAACGTATCCCGTAATTAAATTAGATACTCCTACTGAGGAAAAAATCCGTTTGGCAGGTAACCTTGATGAAGATAAACAGACAGGTTGGTCTTTTAATCTCGGATACACCGGTAAATACTCATTTAAAACTTTCAGTGAAGGTTGGCCGGTGGAGATTGTAGCTGAAGATCTGTTGCCATGCTACGAATGGAGCAACCTTGTAGCGGTTTTTGACGGAGGATCCAAAAAAATCTCACTTTATCGCAACGGTAATCTTGTCGGAGAAGGTAAGACGATGACCACCATTCGTCCTGATGGTGCTGTTATGTGTGTTGGAAAAGGTCCCGGCCCCGTATCAGGAGATTTTTCTATCGAGACTTTCAACGGACTGATCGATGAAATTGAAGTATTCGACACCGCACTGTCAAAGGAAGATATAGCAAAGGCGAAAGCTGAAAACGTAGCTGATCTGTCGATTCCGGCTTCTCGTTTTGAAGATGATCTCTATCGCCCGAAATTCCATGGAATGCCCGCTGCAGGATGGACAAACGAAACCCACGGAATGACCTATTCCAATGGTCGTTATCACGTTTTCTTCCAGAAAAATGCAAACGGACCTTACATGACTCGTCTTCACTGGGGACATATCTCCAGCGAAAATCTTTATGAATGGACCGAGGAACCTATAGCAATAGCTCCTGCCGAAAGTTATGACATTAAGGGTTGCTGGAGTGGATGCGTGTTCTCGGATAACGAAATCACGGGTGGGAAACCGAATGCTATTTATACGGCAGTTGACTATCAGAAAGCCGTTATATCACAGGCAGCTCCGCTTGATGATGATCTAATTGTATGGGAAAAAAGCAATAATAATCCTATTATAAACGGAAAACCAGCCGGCTTATCCGATGATTTCCGTGACCCCTATTTCTTCCGCAATGGTGATGATGCTTATATTATTGTAGGTTCTTCTAAAAATAATATAGGAGTAGCTACTCTTCACAAGTATGATAAATCCTCCGGTAGGTGGAGTAATGAAGGAAAAGTATTCTTCCAAGGCACCTCAGCCGCTTCAGACGGTCGCTTCTGGGAAATGCCGACAGTTACACAGATGTCAGATGGTAAATGGCTTGTAACTGTTACTCCACTTGAGACTTCCACAGGTGTGCATACAATCTATTGGACAGGAGAAATTAACGGTAATGGTGAGTTTGTGCCGGATGCTAATTCTTCCGCGCCGAGGGACTTCGAACTTATCAGTAAGGAGGGTTATGGTCTTCTTTCTCCCACTATCTATCGACAAGACAATAAGACAATAGCGCTCGGGATCGTGCCTGATAAGGTCTCAACTTCAGAAAATTGCTCATGGGGCTGGGCTCATCTCTATTCATTCCCGCGCGAAATAAGTGTAGATGCTCAGGGAAATCTTATTCAAAAACCGTTTGATGGTTTGCGTAATCTTCGTTCTAACACTGTAGTCACTTACAATGATATTGTGATTGACGGAGTGAAGTCGCTTGATGGAATAAGCGGTAGACAGGTTGAACTTTTCGGACGGTTTAAGGTAGGTGCCGGTGAATTTGGTTTCAATATTTTCAAGAATGCTTCCGGAGAAGGGCGTATAAGCTATAATCCTGCTACCAATGAAATTGTTGCTGATTTCTCAGGTCTTAACCGTCTATCAAACGACGGAAGGGTTTATAATGGAGTTTACTCAGCAGTTCTACCTGAACGCCCTGCGGCAGGATCGGAAATGACTATTGATGTTTTCATAGACGGTTCTATAGTCGAAATCTTTGTAAATGACATGTGGGCTACTTCAATACGTGTCTATCCAAAGGATAGTGATGCTGATGGAGTGGAAGTATTTTCAAGAGGTGGAAATGTTGAGGCTTCCACAGTCAAAGGTTGGGTATTATCAACCGGAGGCTCAGCTGGTATTGGTGACATAGGTTATGAAGACAATTCCTTTCGTAATTCACCCATAGAAGTTTTTACTATATTGGGACAGAAAGTAAAAGAAGCTTCAACCGAATCTGCCGCATTGGAAGGACTTGAAAAAGGAATTTATATTGTAGGAGGTCGGAAAATACTTGTAAAATAATAATAAAAACCTTTTATGAAGATGGAGGAGACAGTTTTATGTTTTCTCCATCTTTTTTTATTCCGTAATCTGTATCATTTGCACTTATTTTTTTATCATGATTGACGATTGTTGACATTTTCTTTGTAAAAAAGATTAAAACCATTAATTTTGTAAAAATGAAATGCCGAATTACCAACAATTTACAAGTAAGCTAAGT
>CAZXHO010000160.1:0-5614 GCA_964640365.1 uncultured Sangeribacter sp.
GGAAAAGATATACATACAAAGGAACGAGGCACCAGTTGAGAAATCTTCCCACTATACTGCTGAGACCATACACAACGGTGTCTTTTGCCAAAGATTTTATTCCTGCCATAACTATAAAGAGCCGGATTGGGTTAATTAAAAAATCTTATTCTTCATCAAACAGATTGCCCGGAACATTAGGGCGCCGGCGTCCAAGGTGACCATAGGCAAGATCGGTTGCCTCCCTGCCGCGGGGAGTCCTTTTCAGAAACCCCCCTTTACTAAGGAAAGGCTCATAGACCTCTTCAAGCGTGCCCGGATCCTCACCAAGGGCAGTTGCTATAGTGGAAAGACCCACGGGACCTCCCTTGAATTTATCAATAATGGTGAGCAAGATACGGTTGTCGATCTCATCAAGACCGTAACGATCGATATTAAGTGCCTCAAGAGCATGGCGTGCTATGGCTATATCAATAAAACCGTTACCCTTAACCATTGCAAAGTCTCTGACGCGGCGCAGAAGGGCATTAGCAATACGCGGCGTTCCACGGCTACGGAGAGCTATCTCCATTGCTGCCTCATCTGCGATACCCACTCTTAGAAGTCCGGCAGAACGTCTCACTATTCCACATAGAATGGAATGGTCATAATATTCAAGATGGCAGTTGATTCCGAAACGTGCACGTAGAGGAGATGTGAGCAAACCGCTGCGTGTGGTGGCACCAATGAGTGTAAACGGAGCAATTGTAAGCTGCACGCTCTTTGCACCCGGACCTTTGTCAAGCAGAATATCTATACGGTAATCTTCCATAGCGGAGTATAGATATTCCTCCACAATAGGGTGAAGCCGGTGAATCTCATCTATAAACAACACATCGTTTTCCTCAAGACTCATAAGTATGCCGGCAAGGTCGCCCGGTTTGTCAAGCACCGGACCGGATGTAACCTTAAAACCTACACCCAGTTCATTTGCCACAATGTTTGACAGGGTAGTTTTACCAAGACCCGGAGGTCCGTGCAATAGAGTATGGTCAAGAGCTTCTCCGCGCAAACGCGCAGCCTTGACAAACACCCTTAGGTTTTCTATTATTTTTTCCTGACCGCTGAAATCATCAAATGCAAGGGGACGGAGTGCCTTTTCCACATCTTTCTCCGAATCCCTGATCTGTCGTTCACGAATATCAAAATCTTCCGCTTCCATGTTACAAAATTACATAAAAATCCCGATTTTCAACATGAAAACAATAATTGTCAACTCTCTTTTTTTCTTTTGCTATACAAAGAACATAGGTTTTAGCGTTGTAGATAGGAAAAGCCTTTATTTCAGGTAAATTCTTTTTTTTTGACTGTTAAAGAGTAATAGTGTATAATGACATTTAAACTGCAACTGACCTACATATCGTTTGTTTTTTCTTTACTGATGTTTTGCGGGGGATGCGGAAGGGTTGAGGTACCCACCCGTAATGTTACTCATGCCGACGGTAGTCCCACACTTAATCCGGATTATACCGGAATAGTATTGCCCCCAAATATTGCTCCCATGAATTTTGAAATTGATATGCCCGGAGAAGAGTATATCGCAAAAGTGACAGGAGCAGATGGAAAATCAATAATAACAAAAGGTAAAACCATTAAATGGAACATAGACCAATGGCATGAGCTGTTGGAAGCTTCCAAAGGAAAAAATATTGACTATGAGATATATGTGAAAGATGGAAAAGAAAATTGGAAACTTTTCACATTTAATAATTATGTAGCCGAAGAAGAGATAGATCCATTTTTAAGCTACCGTCTCATAGAGCCCTCATACATGCAGTATGCCGCAATGACTATAAATCAGCGCGATCTTACTTCTTTTGATGAGACGGTTGTGTTTAACAATGCTTCTCCATGCGACGAACGAAGAGGATATTGCATAAACTGCCATGTGCCACGCAACAATTATAAGGATGGTTCCTCTCAATTTCATGTTAGAAAATTCAAAGGTGGAACGGTAGTGATGTCGGGAGACTCCGTAAAGAAGATTAACCTGAAAACCGACAGTACTCTTTCAGCCGGTGTATATCCTGCTTGGCATCCTACGCTTGACCTTATAGCATATTCCACAAACGATACGCACCAGAAGTTTTTCTCATTCGGAAAAAGAAAAATTGAGGTGTACGACACAGCCTCCGACCTTATACTCTATGACATGCATACCCATGAAGTCAGTCATATAGCTAATGATCCTGATCTGCTTGAAACTTTTCCTGTATGGCATCCCAACGGCAAGAAGCTATTTTATTCCGCTGCAAAATATCCCGATGGGGTAACCCCTGAAACGGTGGTTGACAATTATGAACTTATGAAATATGACATCATAAGCCGTGATTTCGATCCCGACACACGAAAGTTTTCATTGCCTGATACAGTGGTATGTGCTTCTGCCGAAAATCAAAGTGTATTGTTGCCGAGAATATCTCCCGACGGGAAATATCTGCTCTATTGCAAAGCTCCTTTCGGGACATTCCACATATGGCATAAGGAAAGCGACTTATATATTACAGATCTTGCCACAGGGGAAGAACGCCCTCTGACACAGGCAAACAGTAATGACACCGACAGTTATCATTCATGGTCATCAAATTCCAGATGGATAGTATTTAGTTCAAGGCGCGATGACGGATCATATACCCGTCCCTATATTACATACATAGGCCCCGACGGACAGGATTCAAAAGCTTTCGTCGTACCTCAGGAAACGCCCGATTACTATCGTAACCTTATGAAATCTTATAATGTGCCGGAATTCTTCGTCACTCCATTTGATGTGAAGAGATCAGACATCATAAGAGAGATGGAACAAGAGGCTCGTCCGGCTTCTTTCAAAAACACTGCGTCATTATAATAGTTCCGAAAATATACAGACAATATTAGAAATCTTAGAAGAATACAAAAGAGGGAAATGAATCATTCCCCTCTTTTGTATTCTTCTACAGCAATAGTCATTATATCGGTAAATTCCTTATCCTTGTTTATAAGTGAAGGATCGTCTATATAGCGGTCCATATTCTCTGCCCATTTCTTATGAAACATGGTCGCATGGAGGATATCGTTATATTTTTTCGCCAATTGTATATCTCCGTTCAGCAGACAATCCTTCACCATATATTTTAGGAAGAATACCCGCTTTCCATATTGCACGGTATGTTCCATAGCCCATCGGTAAGACTGATTGAATCTGCCTATATGATAATTCACGGGTACCTGGATAAATGCAGTCACCGAGAAGGTTTCTGAATGGCGCGGATCAAAATTTACGGGACCGTATGATGAAAGATCTTCGCTCACACCACCCATATTAACACGCGCAAGATTATTCAAAACCCTCATTGAATAATTGGGAGGCTCTTTTATAAGTGACATTATTCTTGATATGCCTCGCCAGTCATTTTTGTCAAGATGCTGAAGCATCAGTACCGTGGCACGGAACTGCTCGCTTTTACGCTCCGCTACCATCCCCCATATCATACCACCGCAAACTGAGACAAGTCCTAACCATCCAAATATTTTTTTATCTTTCAACGAGCCGGAAACACTTAAAAAGAACAATATCAAAATCCACAAAGTGGCTACAATGAATGGCATCCATAAATATAAATCGTAAGATTCCATAAGAAGCTCCGGAAGACCTTTGAGATATGGATAGTCATTGTCTACTGTGTTTCCATGAAAATAAGGATAATAAAGAAGTGGCACAACCAAACCGGTAGCCATGATTATAAAAGCACTTATATAACATTTATATCCACCCGATTTCACACCTCTCGCCACACTGCAAGCCACACATAATAATGTAGCCAACAAAGCATAAAATCCGCCTATAAAATAACATACCGCAATCAATACTCCAGATAGAGTGGAAAGTAATATATTTTTTCCGGTCTGCTTGTAGAGATAATAAAGCAACAACGTAAAAATATATCCCAATGTATTAAAAAAGAGGTAACCGGCAGATTTCAAGGTAAGCCAAGCTTCGTCAAGCTGTACCACCGACACCAGAAGCGCCAGAGGAACCATAAAAGACAAAGAATATAATTTGCCGTTAAGTCTGAATATTTTTTTAGTGAGCCATATAAGAATAAGCCAAAGAATGATCAATAGAGTTGTACCTAAAAAAGGATGATACATGAATTGTGTAAGATAGGCTCCGGCATATCTTAAAATACCTCCCGGATAATAGATAAATTGTCTTAGGAAGAACTGATTTGGTTCAAACAGCGACATCTCCTCATACCATCTCAGCATGAAACCGTTTTTAACAGCAAGTATCCAATAACCGAAAACTATAAAAACCAGAGTCAAGACTATATTAACACTGAGCCCTGACAGAAAGGGTTTATTACTTTTTGTTGCAAAAGGTTTATCTGATGCCGGGTTCTTAAGGTAATGTGGTTTATCGGCTTTAGAACTCTTTTTATTATCCATATAGAAAGATAGACTCAATATCAGGTTAGTCGGTATTTATGTGCTCACTTCAAAAAATAGATTGTGAAAACCCACAGCCATTTTAAGTTTTAAGCTGAACATCAATCAATAAAATCATCTATCTCCAAAACGTTTCCCCTACACAATTATTATGGATCATAGACAGACTGCACAGTTACTGCCAATAAAAAAATTGACTGCCTTTCAAAATATTAATGAGAAGCAGTCAATTTTTTAATTAAAGATTTATATTTAACTGAATAGGTGGAATGAAAGTCCAAGGAGACCGAGGCTGCCAATTGACAGTGATCAGGCTTGGTGCTCCATATATATTCGAATAGGGATAAAGATAACGGGTATAAAACCTATTGCCATGCTTATATCTCACCACAAAAGTTTCCGGATCTACCTGCCAGACGTTAACATCATGACATCCTCTTGTGGCATGGCGCACCATATATGCCAGACGGGGCGGTGGAGGAGGTGCGGGAGCATAATGAGGGGGTGCAGGTGGTGGTGGGGGAGGAGTTGGGACAGGACGGTAATTATTCACAGGTCTGCCGGGAGGCATTGCAGCGTGATTTGGTTTAGGTTTATAATAACCGTTTCCAGGATTACCCGGGCGGTTATTTCCACCGGGACGATATTTGTCATTATTATGTTTCTTATTATCCTTTCCCGGACGGTATTTATCATTCTTTTTATTGTTATGGTTGCGCGGATTCGAACGGTGGTTGTCCCTGTGCTCCTTTCGGTCGCGCCCGCGGTCATTATTTCCGTTGGCAAATGCATCACACGTGCCGCATACAAGGAAGAGAGAGAGCATTAAATATGTAGCAAGGCGTCTCATAACATCTTTTTTATTAAGTGAAACAAAATAGGGAAGTGAAGAATAAGTTTGCAAGCATCATCAATATCCCTTTGTCATTAAGACAATATATAACCTAAAAGTTTATTCATAGTGTAACAATAATGTAATTTATGCTTACAAATAAGAATAATAGGACACTCTTATAAGCTGCCAGAGCCTCATGCCAATAGCTTAATTGCACATAAAATACATATTTGCGTAATTTTGCACAAATAGAACACTTTAAGTGCAATTATAGCTAAAAATTCATCAAAAGAAAGTAAATTCGCAAACTTCTTTCTACAATATGATATATTC
>CAZXHO010000161.1:0-5533 GCA_964640365.1 uncultured Sangeribacter sp.
CAATAAACGTAGACCTTTACTATTGTAAAGAAAGTTTTCTAATATTATCTTTGCATGGAAGTTATCATATTTGGCTCAGTACTCGGGAAAGTTGCCGTAAATATCCTGTAACAATATATAGATGGCTTGGTCATTCAACATCATATTTCTAATTTATAATGTCTTTAATAATTGACAAGTATTTAAAAAATAAAAGTGCCGTAATATTCGACATTTTTTTCTGTGTCGTATTTATGCCGCTTCTTGTCTTTTTGGGACCTTCTCACACATGGCTCACACAATGGCCTGTATTTTTTTGTTTGGCATGCACTTTCCTTTATGCATGTTATTTCACAATACAAAAAATGAATTTTCCTTCTCTCTTGATAGGAAAGAAATATGTTACTATAATATCGTTACTAATGATATTGGTGGTATTGAACTGTGTCCTGTCCTTGTATCCCTTGCCGGAAATGGATTTTGTAACCCCTGTTCTGAGCCGCTACCAGACAGAACTTAGAAACTTTGGGGTATCCGTCACACTTTGGCTGATGTTTTCCCTGGTGATAGGATATTCTTTAAGTGTTTCTTTTGTAAAAGAATTATATGGTCAACTGTTGATTAAAAGAGAGCTGGAAACCCAGAGAGATAAAGCTGAACTTGCCGCATTGAAAGCACAGATCAGCCCACATTTTCTATTTAATACGTTGAATTCTCTCTATAGTCTTGTGATAGGAACATCGGAAAAAGCTGAGGAAGCTTTTATTCAGTTTACAGATATTCTCAAATATACTTATGTTGTTTCCGAAAAAGAAACGGTTTCAATAAAAGAAGAAGTTAAGATAATACACAGTTATATAAATCTTCAGGAAATCCGATTCAACAAACACACGCAGGTAGATTGTAAGTGTGATGTGGATGATCCTGAAGTACAGGTGCCACCAATGCTTATGATGACCTTTGTGGAGAATGCCTTCAAGTATGGTTGCTCCACGAGTAAGGATTGCGAGATTAAGATCAGGTTGAATCTCAAGGAAGGTAAACTTGAATTCAAGACATTCAACCGCATCATGAAGCAGGCTGACAAATTCAGGGATGACATACCGGTTGGAATTGAAAATTGTCGCAACCGTCTTAGTGCAGTCTACCCCGGAAAACATTCGCTTGAGTTGAACGAAGAAAATGGAGTGTATCAACTCAGGCTTAATATCGATCTTTGACAATGAATCGATAAATTATTGAGAACTACAAACAATATAATATGAATAGCCGGATTAAATGTGTAGCAATAGATGACGAACCTCTCGCGCTCGACATAATTGCCAAATTTTGTGATCGTATTGGAGATATTGATCTCCAAGTTTTTTCCGATCCTATTAAAGGATTGGAGATGATAGAAAGGGAGAAACCTGATATCGTTTTTCTTGATATAGAAATGGAAAATATCACAGGTCTTTCAATTGCTTCGAGACTCCCCGAATCAACTTGTTGTATCTTTACTACTGCTTACCTCAACTATGCACTTGATGGTTTCGAACTCGATGCGGTGGATTATCTTCATAAGCCATTCGCTTTTTCCCGGTTTAAAGTAGCCTATAAAAAGGCATTGAGACGGTTGGGTAAAGTTCACTATCCAAAAGTTGACGACAGGACTATAGTGGTAAAGCAGGAGTATAATAATGTTAGTATTCCATTGTCAGAAATTCTATATGTAGAGGCAATGGAAGGATATGTGAAGATATTCAGGGAACATGAAGAATGTACTGTGTCGAGAATGACATTGAAGCATATTGGTAATGAATTGCCTGAAAACGAATTTATCCGAATTCACAGGTCATTTATTATTAATAAATCTAAAGTGAGAAGTTATAATAAAAGGGAGGTTGAGCTTCGTAATGGAAACGTGCTCCCAATAGGAAGGCAATATTGTGCTGATGTAACCTCACAGCTTTAGACTTAATCTTTCCAAAAACAGATTATCTATAATCTGAAAGAGCCGGCATAAACGTCGGCTCTTTCAGGATATCATTATTACTTACAATTAAGGAAGTATATTAACTACTGTATTAAAGTTGGGTTAGTGCCCCGGTTTCGGAATCCATAACATAGCCTTTTACAACCACGTCTTTAGCCATGAGAGGATGATTTTTTACAAGATCCACTGTTTCAATTACCGCTTCTTCAGTACTGTCAAATCCATGAAGCCAGCTGTCAAGATCTATTCCGCAGTGTTTCATAAGGTTTATGTTACTCTCGGGGATGCCGCGCTCTTGCATGAGATGTTGCATTTCCTTGCTGTCCATTCCCTGAACGCCACACCCTGTATGTCCAATGATCATAATCTCATTTACACCAAGTTCATAGACTGCTACGAGAAGACTACGCATGGTGCTGTCAAACGGATTTGTTATAGTGGCACCTGCATTTTTGATTATTTTGACATCACCGTTTTTTACTCCTAAGGCAGCCGGGAGTAATTCAACAAGGCGTGTATCCATACAGGTTACAATTGCTATTTTTTTGTTAGGATATTTGTCAGTAAGGAACTTTTCATAACCTTTATTTTCTACAAATTCCTTATTATGTTTTAGAATTTCGTTGATCATACAATAAAATATTAGAAGATTTTTTAGGATTTAAACGGGTTCATGAGATAATCATTTATCAGTCAAACTTCTTTCTTTTGAGCAGAAGACTATTGGTCACGACACTGACACTGCTGAAAGCCATTGCCGCACCTGCAATCATCGGGTTCAACAAAAATCCGTTGACAGGATATAGAACTCCTGCCGCTATTGGAACTCCCACGAGGTTATAGATAAATGCCCAGAATAGATTCTGTCTGATTGTTTTTACAGTTGCTTTGGAAAGACGTATCGCAACAGGAATTTTAAGCAGATCAGCGGACACAATGGTCATTTTTGCCACATCAATAGCTATGTCGCTACCTGTTCCCATCGCTATGCTTAAGTCTGCGATGGCAAGTGCCGCACTATCGTTGATTCCGTCACCGACCATGGCAACTTTTTTACCTTCCTTTTGAAGTGATGCTATAAAATCTGATTTTTCTTGTGGCAACACTTCGGCCTTAAATTTGGTTATACCGGCTTTACATGCCACGGCTTCTGCTGTAGCGTTGTTATCTCCCGTTAGCAAGTATACTTCAATGCCCATCTTTTCCAGTTCTTGAACTGCTTGAGCTGAGGTAGGTTTAACAGGATCTGAAATTCCTACCAATGCTATCAAACCCTGATTATCAGCAAACCAAACAAGTGAGTTGGCGTCTGCGGCGAGTGATTTTGCTTTTTCAATGGCTTCATCTGAAATTGCAATTCGCTCTTTCTTCATGAATTTAAGGTTGCCGGCATAATAGGTTTGTTCCTTATGTAACCCTTTAACTCCGTTACCGGTTATGCTTTTAAAACCGGAGATTTCCACTGCCGGCATATCATTGAAATATCTGACGATCGCTTCCCCAAGAGGATGTTCCGATCGTTTTTCAAGTGATGCGAGAATATTCTCAGCATCATCGACCTTTCTAAAAGTTATATAATTTTCTACAACAGGTTTGCCTGAAGTGACAGTACCGGTTTTATCGAGAACTATAGCATTTATTTTCGGCGTAATCTCGAGTGCCTCAGCATCTTTTATCAGAATGCCAAGTTCAGCTCCTTTACCGATTCCGACCATTATGGCAGTAGGTGTTGCAAGTCCTAAAGCGCATGGACAAGCAATTATCAACATTGTCACAGCGGCAAGTAATCCATGGGAGAATCCTTGTCCGGACTCATCAACAACAATCCATACTATAAATGAAAGGATCGCTATGCTGATGATAATTGGTACAAAAATGGAAGCAACCTTGTTGACAAGCTGTTGTACAGGCGCCTTGCTTCCTTGAGCATCCTGTACCATTCTTATAATCTTTGAAAGAAGGGTGTCGTTTCCGGTTTTTTCGGCTATGAAGGTAAATGAACCGGACCCATTTATTGTTCCCGCAAAAACTTTAGATCCATTCTTCTTTTCTACCGGTATTGGCTCACCGCTGAGCATAGACTCATCAACGTAGGAATTCCCATTTTCTACTACTCCGTCAACGGCGATTCTGTCTCCGGGTCTTACCATCAGCTTATCTCCGGGTCTTATTTCTTCGATTACAGTTTCTTTAGATGTACCGTCGGGGAGTATAAGGATGACTTTTTTCGGTTGAAGACCCATAAGCCTTCTTATGGCAGATGAAGTGTTTCCTTTTGCCTTACTCTCCATAAGTCTGCCAAGAAGAATGAATGCAATGATGACTGCGGCTGCTTCAAAATAAACATGAGGTTGAATTCCCTTGGAAAGCCAATATTCCGGGAATAACATGTTGGAGACACTGAAGAACCACGCAATACCTGTGCTCAGTGCTACCAATGTATCCATGTTTGCCGTCTTATGGCGCAATTGTTTCCATGCCCCAATAAAGAATTGCCTGCCAAATATAAAAACTACCGGCGTGGAGAGCACAAACATTATTAAATCAGCATAAGGCATGTGCATGAAAAACATGCCGATTATAACAACCGGAAACGAGAGTATAATTGCCCAAAGAGTCCTCTGTCGTAGTCTCTTGTAATTTTCCGCCTGTTTTTTTTCCAGTTCTTCAGCAGATTCTTCCGGATCATTTAAGATTATATCGTATCCTGCTTCACGAACAGCGTTTTGTAATTTTTCCGGGCTACATGTGCCGGAATCAAATTCAATATTTGCGGTAGAGGTGGCAAAGTTTACCGAAGCCGATTTGACTCCAGTCTGTTCTCCAAGTACCTTTTCCACTCTTGCCGCGCAAGACGCACAGGCCAGATCTGTAACAGGATATGTCTTTTTTATTACTTTAGCCATACTCTTTTATTAGTCAATGAATGGTTTTAAAAGGAGAGTAGAGGTATTTTAGAAGAGGGGCAACCATTAAAGCCTGTTTGAGTTCATCCTTAGCTATCAAGTTTTCCACTTCTTTTCGAGTCATAATCTTAACTTCCACGTCTTCTGTGCGATCAAGATGTTGTTCGGAGATTTTCTTAACTCCTTCAGCTAAATAACAGTAGGTAAGATTATTTGTGGTTGATGGGTTTCCGGACAGAACAGTCAGAAGCGACCAAGACCCATCGCCGTATCCACTCTCTTCCATCAATTCTCTTTTGGCTGCCTCAAGGTGATGTTCTCCCTTTTCTACGACCCCGGCACATAATTCTGTTTCGATCACTCCGAGTCCATGGCGGTATTGTTCTATCATTACAAAATTGCCTTCTTCTGTAACGGCTATCACATTTACCCAATCCGGGTATTCAAGCACATAGTATTCTTCGTTTATCTCGCCATTGGGTAAGCGAAGTTTATCTTTTCTTGCAGTCAGCCAAGGACGGGTTATGAGGTGTTGGCTTTCGATAATTTCAGGTTTTCTTATTTTGCTCATGATAAATCTTATTTTTAGTGTTCTCCCCGTGGATTTTGAGTTTTGGGTGTCCAAAAACTATATGGTTAGGATTTGGACGGTGGGGATATGCAAATATAACTA
>CAZXHO010000162.1:0-5532 GCA_964640365.1 uncultured Sangeribacter sp.
CTTTTACGATGCCGGTTCTTTCAAATTTACGTTTGAACTTCTTGAGTGCTTTCTCGATGTTCTCGCCCTCTTTAACTTGTACGATAATCATTTGTTATGAGTTACTTTTTTGTGTTAATTTTTATCTTGGTTTATAATAATGCAATTTTTCCTTTTCAAATAAAAGGAGTGATATTTGCGGTTGCAAAATTAGTCAAAGTTATTTGTTTGACAAAATTTTACACCTCTTTTTTATTTCATATTTGACAGTTGTATTAAAATAGTTTGGCAAGAATAATGACCGTTTTTATCAAACTTTATAAAGAAATTTTATCCTTTATTATTGTTAATATTGATAATCAGCACTTTAGGCATGTCTACCATTTATTAATAGATTCTATTATCAGGCTTACTTCATCGGCTGCCATTACGGGAGCTATGGGAAGTGAGAGTTCGGAAGCGTGAATTTTTTCTGTAACAGGAAGTTTGAATGATTTCCATTCGTTAAAACTCTGTTGTTGATGTGGAGGTACAGGATAATGAATCAGTGTTGATATTCCACACTGTGTTAAATAGTTCTGCAATTCATCCCTATTATCGCTGAATATCGGGAATATATGGCATACGCTTGAATGAAAGAATTTTTCAGACAAGAATCCGATTCGGGGATTTGTAATTTCAGATAGATACCGCTGAGCAATTTTCTTTCTTTTCTCATTTTCATGGTCAAGATACCTGAGTTTAACCCTAAGAATGGCGGCCTGAAGTTCATCAAGGCGTGAATTGATACCCTTATACCTGAAAATGTATTTTTGTGAGGCACCGTAATTTGCCAGCATTCTTATGGTATCGGCAAGCTTTCTGTTATCGGTTGTTACGGCACCTCCGTCTCCAAGAGCTCCGAGATTTTTGCCGGGATAAAAACTGTGGCCGGAGGCATCTCCTAAAGATCCTGTGCGCTTGTTTTCATACATACAACCGTGTGCCTGGGCATTATCTTCCACAAGTATAAGCTCGTATTTCTTGCAGATTTCTTTAATTTTCTCGGAATAGGCGCAGCCACCATATAAATGGACAATCATTATGCCCTTAGTCTTTTCTGTAACGGCTTCTTCGATGCGTGAATCATCTATCTGACACGTCTTGGGATCCGGTTCAACTAATATTGGGACAAGTCCGTTTTCCCAAATAGAGAGGATAGAAGCTATATATGTGTTGGCGGGAACAATGATTTCATCGCCATCTTTCAACTTTCCAAGCTCTTTATAGGCTCTGAAAATCAAAGTTAGGGAATCAAGGCCGTTTGCACATGATACAGCAAAGCGAGATCCAATATAATCGGCATATTCCTGCTCAAATAATCTTGTTTCTTCACCGGCAAGAAATATACCGCCCGAGATAACTCTTTCGGCGGCATCTTTTAATTCTGTCTCATAAGTGGAATTTACTTTTTTCAGATCAAGATATGGAATCATGCCAAACAAGATAATAGGTTAGAGCCTTTCATTTCTAAAATTGGATTTCATAGGTATCATAACACACTGCACGACCCCCGAATCCCTCTTTTTGATATATCAGGTTTTCATTTAAGATCTTTCCTCCCTGTTCGTTTGAAGTGCCGAAGTCAAAATACTTTGCTTGATTGAGCAAAGTAGGCATTACTGTATCTATTATAGCATCTATTGCTCCAATTTCCTTCCCTAAGGGTGAGGCAGAAATATATTGGCAGTGTGCTACGTTTTGAGTGAGGTAAATAATAATGCCACCAACCATTACGTCTTCCAGAAAGCCGGAATAAAGCTTGATATTACCCGGAAATTTTGCTGAAAGAAATGTTATCTCTTCGACAGAGTGGACGGGATGAGTTCCATATTTTGTGTAAAGATTTTGATCCATGATGGTCGAAAAAGTTTTGAAATCCTTGTTTTCCATCACCTTCAAGCCTACCTGTTTAGCTTTTCTAATGCACTTCTCTCTTATTCTTCTAAACCTGATTGTATGATCCCTGTCAACCACGGAAGAAACGTTCCTATATTTCAGTACTGCATCATTACGGAAAAGAGCATAAAGATCTTCTTCAGCCGGAAGAGAATGATAAATATAAGGGGAAGGTTTATAGATTAAGGATTTCAGGGATACAGTATGTATAAATTCGATTAGAACACCAAATAATTGAAGGATTTCAGCGGTAGTGGCAGAGTTGCTCATCACTAACCCTCCATAAGTCAATCCGGCGTGTGAGTTTAGTGTTCCATTCGCAATACAGGCGGGAAGAAGTGCGTAAATTAAACCATTACGGTAGAAAATGAGAGAACAATCATGGAATCTGTCGGCGTGATAGTCCATATAGTCCCTTTTCATAAGAAAAGTTGAATTTTTTGATCTATCAACAAACAAATCCCATTCATTCTTATATTGAGGGCTATATCTGACTATCTTGAAATCAACCATTTTTACAAACGTGAGACATTCGAGTTCTTTAAATCCAGAAACTCCTGATAGTCCCTTATGTAATCCTGTTCAGAGAATTTATCTGATGCAAGCACCATACAGACTGCATCAGGGGAAAAAGAATCAAGCGTATTCCAAATTCCTGCATCCACGTATAGACCTACAGACGGGTCAGAGAGCCTAAAACTTTGCTTAGTTACGCCGTCATCAATAGTTACCGAGAAACTACCTGCTACAGCCATAATGAGTTGCTGTTGTTTTAAGTGGGCATGTCCTCCACGCGTGGCTCCGGGTGTGATAGCGTAAATCCAGTATGCTCTTTTAATTTCAAAAGGAATATCCGGATTATCCCCGACCACCGTGAGCATACCTCGGTGGTCAGGGATACTTTTAAGATTAATGAGACGTGCAGGGGAATTATTCCTCATACCATTTTGAATACATGAGATAGTTTCTTGCTATCTTTTCATTCATTTCTTTGGCTTTTTCAGGCTCAACCATCTTGATGAATTTTGCCGGAGCACCACCCCACAGTTCATGCGCACCGATTTTCGTGCGGCTCAATACAACCGATCCTGCTGCTACAAGGGCACCTTCGCCAACTTCGGCATCATCCATTACAACAGCACCCATGCCAATCAAGGCATAGTCTTTTATCTTGGCTCCATGTATCACTACATTATGCCCTATTGAAACATCATCTCCGATTTCAATAGTGGATTTCTGATACAATGTGTGTAGCACGCTTCCATCCTGAATATTGACGCGGTTCCCTATGCGAATTGAGTTTACGTCGCCGCGCAGAACCGTGGAAAACCAAACGCTGCATTCGTCACCCATTATTACATCGCCAATGATGACTGCATTATCGGCAAGAAAGCAATCTTTACCGATTTCAGGAGTGAAACCTCTGACAGATTTTATAATAGCCATATGATTCGTTAAGAATTTAAATATACTTTTTATTTTGTGATTGGTTGTGTCTTATTTTTGAGCCATTCTTTCTCATCGTCAGTAAGCAACGGGGAAAGACGTGAATAAACTTCACTGTGATAATCGTTCAACCATTTAATTTCTTCATCGGTCATTATTGACGTCTCGCACAAAGTAGTATCAAATGGGAAAAGGGTCATGTTTTTAAATTGCAGGAATTTCCCGAATTCTGTTTCCTTCCAAAATTCGGTTACTTCAAGATTCTCGGATCTAATGCCGTATTTTCCCTCAAGATACAGACCGGGTTCATTACTGGTTATCATTCCAGGCTCAAGAGCTACGGGATTTTCGTTGAGACGAATGCTCTGTGGACCTTCATGACAGTTAATGAAGAATCCGACTCCGTGTCCCGTACCATGGTAATATGCTTTACCCTCCTGCCACAAATACTGGCGTGCGAGCACATCGAGTTGCGCTCCTCTTGTGCCGGCAGGGAATTTGATGTTGGCGAGGGCGATGTGACCTTTTAGAACAAGCGTGAAATCATGCTTTTGTTCAGCAGTTGGCGTACCCAAAGCCACGGTGCGTGTAATATCTGTTGTTCCATAAATATATTGACCGCCCGAATCCACAAGCAGGAGTCCGTCACCCTCTATGGCAACATCTGTTTCTTCGGTAGCCTCATAATGAACTATGGCACCATGTGCATTCCAACCGATTATTGGTGCAAAACTTTCGTCTACACAAGTAGGATCAGCGAGCCTGAGAGCCCTGAGCCTTTTGCCGAGTTCTACTTCAGTGAGCTTTCCGGAAGGGTATTCCTTTTCAACCATCATGAAGAATTTTGTCAATGCCACACCATCTTTTTCCATTGCAGTGGCAAGATTCGTAAGCATTGTTTCATTCTTGATGCTTTTAAGCTTTGCAATGCCGGAACCACCGAACACCGGTGTACATCCAACATGGTCATATATGCCACGTGCTGTTTTTTGGGGATCAAGAAGAAGTCTGGTAGTTTTGGGAAGTTGAGCTACAAACTTTGTAACATCATCATAAGGCTCAACATCGATTCCATATTTTTTTAGATGATCAGCCACTTCATCTGTTATCTTTTCTTTGTCGATGAATAATGTTTTGCGTGCATCATCGATGTAAAGATATGCAACAAAGATAGGTGAATAAGAAATATCGCCGGCTGTGCGTAGATTTGTAACCCATGCGATATCATCAAGAGCTGAAAGAAGCACAGCATTGGCAAGCTCCCCTTTCACTTCAGTCATGAGGCGATCCATTTTGCTATCAACAGTTTCACCCACTATTTTTTCATCGTGAATGAAAAGTTTATTTTTCGGTCTGTCCGGTCTATCGGGATAGATGTAGTCAAAGAGAGGGAAATTATCATTGAATTTTATTCCATTGTCAGAAAGTTCCTGTTGAAGTCTCTGGGCATAGGAGATAGAGAAAGTCATACCGTCGATGCCCACTGTATTTCCGGCTTTGGTATTTTCAGTTACCCAATCGATTAAGTCAACTGCATCCGGGCCGTCTTCTTTCATCATGGAGAATCCTGTTCCCTTGAGTTGGTCTTCAGCCTGAATAAAGAAGCGGGAGTCGGTCCAGCAAAGAGCTTTATCGGCTGTTACGACAGCTGTTCCGTTTGTTCCGTTATCGCTAAAAAAGCCGGTTATCCACTCTCTTCCTCTCCAATGGAGTGGCGGAAGTTCAGACTGATGAGGGTCAGTTCCGGAAATGATTACAGTATCGATTCCGTGTTGTTTCATTACGTCTCTCAGACGCTGAAGATATTCAGGATTTTGTTTTTCCATAATGGGATATAGATTTGGTTTTATAGGTGTAAAGTTAGTGAATAATCCTTAAGGGTGCAAATTGTTGTAGCTTTTATTGAGATTATGAGGAATGAACAGTGCGGTTTACGTAACAGATGTATGGAGATTTTAAAGAAAAGTTAAGAGGGATTGAAAAGGAAGTTGAGAAATATATAAAGAGGGGATAGAATGTAAATGTGAAATTCATAAAAGAAAATTATAGAAATAGGAAGCGGAAATTTGGTGGAAAAGGAAAAATTTAGGAAATAAAGACTAACTAATCAGAAATAAAGGAAGGTAAAATTGGTCAAAATGGGACAATATAGGTCATATATAAGGAAAT
>CAZXHO010000163.1:0-5514 GCA_964640365.1 uncultured Sangeribacter sp.
TTACCGGGCTGAACGCCAAAACCAAAAGTCAAAACCAAAAGCCCAATACCTCCTAGTGACAATCCCGGCGCAACGGAATGTAGAGGCAATGAAAAGGAGATTGTAAATATTGAGGAGAATTCAGAATTTGAGAATTCTCCGGAAAATGACATTATTGGTTCTCCTGAATCAGATAAAGATAACGATGCTCTTCTACCAACAAAGAAAAAACAAAATGCTGACAATTCCTATTCAGATGAATCTGTGATCCATTCTCTCTTTTTGTCGACAATTGAGCGACTTGATTCCTTACATCATCAATATCTTAAAGGATATGCAAAGCAAGAGGATATTTTGAAAATTATGCAATGTGAAATTAATAAATTACGAAATGACAATAAATTTATCTCTAAACTTGAAGAGTTAATTAATAGAGACACTGACGGCATCTTGTTTGAAGTTTATGAATCAATAGGAAAAATGAAATTTGATCAAAGAAAGCTTTTGATTTATTTGTATTATGGATTAACCACCAATATGATTTGCCTTCTTTTAGAAATTGAGCCAAATGGATTATACAACAGAAAAAACAGACTTTTAAACAAAATCAAAGCTTCAGTTTCTGAAAGGAAAAGTATTCTTATTAATAAATTAAGGCGTAATTATACTTAAGTAAATAAGTTTATTTTAAGATAAGATTGCTACAAATATTTTACCTTTAGATTATAATTCTCTACTATCCACTATTTTAATATAAATCTTAAAAAATATTAAAAAACATCTGTCGGTCGAAGTAGATATTGAAATATATGAATTCATTTTATATACTAAAATTATAATAAATAAGTTATAATAAATTGTCGGTCAATAAATTAAATACCGACAGGAAAACATGAAAATGTAATTTGAAAATACGGAAAACTTATTGTTATTTTGCAACCAAAGTAAAAATATAAGTGTAAAAAGGAGTAAAATCACGGGTTATTAAGACTAAAGAGGCTCTCCTTATTATCCCGATTCAACAAATTAGCCTCAATATTAATTATGAAAAAAATTATTTTAACATTAGGAACGATGCTATTTTTGATAGCTTTTGGCGCTTGCACCTCTGAAAATGTACCGGAAGAAATAATTCCGAATGATCAGGCAGATATAATGCTTACTAACGAAACGAGGGCTGCTGCAGAAAATCTTAAGGATTTTTATGTGGATTTTACCACCGATGCTGTTAGGTATGTCGATTCATCCAACAAAACAGAGACAGGCAATGTGATAGTTTCCCCCCTGTCCGCCTGCATGGTGCTTTCCATGATTGCAAACGGAGTGGAAGGGGATGTCAGGAAGGAGGTTGAGACCTTCCTTGGAGTGACCGATATGTCGGCACTTAATTCCTTGGCCAACATCCTTCTTTCGGAATTACCGAGGGCAGACAACCTTTCTGACCTTAAGATAGCGAATGCCATATGGGTTAACAATCAGTATAAGCTCACCCAAGCCTTTTCAGGGCTAATGGCACAAGATTATCAAGCCGAGATAAGGTATGAAAATTTCGTAGGAAACAGTTCCAAGGCACTCAATGGGATCAACAGCTGGTGTTCGGACAAGACCGGAGGTTTGATTAAAGAAATGCTTGATCAACTTGATCCTCAGTCTCTTGCTGTGCTACTAAATGCTATTTATTTCAAGGGAGTCTGGGCAAATAAAGCTTTCCTGAAAGAAAATACAAAGGTAAAGACCTTTCATGGAGTTTCCGGAGACTCTGAAGTAGACATGATGTGTACAGTAGGCGAGCGGAGGAAGTATAGTGCAGATGAGCACTTCGAGGCGTTCAGCATTGATTTCGGCAACACCGCCTTCTCTCTGATGGTAGTTCTACCCAAAGAAAGTGTATCTGTCACCGAGGCAAATGGACTTCTGACATCAAAAAAATTTTCAAAGTTGGAGAATGAAATGAGGTTGGAAAACCTTACGGTCTATCTTCCAAAATTCCAACTCGAAAGCAGGTTGAAGCTGAATGATATCTTGTCACAGGGCAAACTTTCGGGCTTAACCGAGAGACTCACTTTCAATATGTTTGACCCCGCCTCAACAGGAGAGGTTGATTATCGACAGTCTTCAAGTCTTGAAATAGATGAATCGGGAGCTAAGTTAGCAGCCGCTACTTCGGGAGAGATTATTTATGGAGCGCTTGACAATCCCAATCCTGAGATTCGTATTGAAGTTAACCGACCGTTCTATTTCTTCTTGAAAGAAAAGAGCACCGGAGCCTGTCTCCTGTCAGGCAGACTAACCGACCTGTGAGACAAGAAATATAATCTAATCTCTTTTGATGTAAAGCATACACAATAAATCCATAAGAAGAGGTCCGGCGAATCAAATTAGTCGGACCTCTTGTTAGAACGGAAGGTATAAGTAACCATTTGATTATATTTTTCGGATCTTTATGGTGTTCAGAATTGGAGTTCCTGAAATTGGGCGGAATGAAAGATTCAGAGAGCCATCTTTTACTTTGGCATGATATTTCTTCTTAGAAGCGAAACGGTGACCATTTGCCAGTGAGGGTGAAAATGCCTTCTCTACAATGAGATCATCGATGATAATATCAAAAGAATTATGTTTTTCCGAAGAAGTATCTTCCTTTCCCAGAAGATATGCAATACCATCTGAATTACCTGAAGGATCTGCGAATCCCAATTCAATTTCATAATCTCCTTCGGGCAGATCGAAACGATATCCCTCAATTCCCTCAGCCATAGATTGGAACAAAGGATTATCGGCAGTTCCCTTCATCTCAACCGTAGTCTTCTTGTTCTGCCCTCCTATCCTTCCCCAACTTCCGTGAGTATACATCTTGTCTGCTAACCAGATAAGCCCGCTCGAGGGAGACACATAAGAACAATTGCTACCAACATTCACAGCCAGTTCAACTCCATCGACATTAGCTTTTGTAAATCTCTCGGGAATGGTCTGGATATCGATTGCAAACGCATCCATGGCATTGTTGCCTCGAGCTATTATACTGTTACCACCGGCGTGAAGAGGCACATTGAAAACTACGCTATGATTCTTTACAATAGAGTCTCCATATACTTTACCGTTTACCAACAGATTTACCTTGGGAGTGTTTGAGTAAATTTTAATAGGAACAACCACCTCGGCTTCGTTGGAAACTACCGCTCTTACAGGATAATCGCGTGAGGCAATATAAACATAGTCAATATCATCCCTCCAAGCAGATTTTACATAATGGTAAACATCCTTTGGAGTTCTGTCAGCATAAAGAAGCCCTTTGTTATTGATGCGAGGCATAGATTCTTCACGCAGAGCTGAATTGAAATCAATAAGATTCCAATAAGAGGCTCCGGCAATAAACACGCTGTCTTCTATCACCGGAATATAATGCTCTATATATTTCTGCTGATATTCTGTGCTGAAATCGAAAGGCTCGGGATTCTGAGAATGCAGTCGCTTATCCGATCCGGCTCCATATTCGCTTATAATAATCGGTTTGGCAGGGTTAGCTTTTCTTTCTTTTGATACAAACTCTTCAAAACCGGTGAGTTTACCTCCATACCAGCCGGGATAAAGGTTCCACCCATTGATCATGGGCAGGGCAGAGATGCCTGTAGTTCTGTATCGGTCGCTTCCGTGAAAAGCCATTGTGGTCAGACGCGTGGGATCAAGAGCGCGGCAAAGAGATTCAAGGCGTCTTACAAATTTATCGGTACGCTCTACGGTTTTTTGACCCTCCTCGGTGTCATCTCCCGGAACTTTTAGAAGAATCTCGTTCATATACCCCCACATAATCACAGAGGGATGATTATAATCTCTGGCTATCATTTCCCTAAGGTTGAGTTCGGCATTGCGTGCATAGTCGGGATCATCAGGAACGATGTCAATAATAGGTATCTCCTCCCAGACAAGGAGTCCCAGCTTATCCGCCATTTCCAGAATGGCAGGATCTTGAGGGTAATGAGATATTCGGATAAAGTTGGCTCCGAGGTCTTTGGCTATTAGCATATCTCTCCTGTGCATTTCATCGCTGAGAGCAGGACCAATCGGCTGCATGTCCTGATGACGGCATACACCACGTAGCTTAAGAGGTTGCCCGTTAAGAATAAACTGACCCTCATAATTAAAACCAAATACTCTCAGACCGGTGTCACCCACAAACCGATCTATAACGTTGCCCTCCTTATCAGTCAGTAAGGCTTCCACTTGGTAAAGAGCCGGAGAATCGGGCGACCATAGCTGGGGGCGAAGTATGTAATCAAACTTATGAGACAGGTCGACGAGACTTCCCCCGTTAGCCTTAAAATCCTTCTTAGCAGTTTCAATAAGATTGCCTTGGGGATCATATAAATAAATCACTAAGGAACCTTGCCGAGTCATCGAGTCTTCGTTAGTGATTGCTGCATCTACTTTCACAGCTCCCAAATCATATTCTATAGAAGGAGTTAATTTTACGCCTCTTGTAGCAAAAGGTTGCAATGCAAAGTGCAGGGGATCATAATCTTCCAACCACACATCGCGGTATATTCCACCAAAGAATGTGAAATCGCCCGAAATGGGAGGTGTGTCCTCACTTTCATTTTCAACGATAATTTCAATTTCATTTGGCGAAGAGAAAGTCAGGTATTCCGACAAAGGATATACGGATTCCGTGTAGCCCCCTTTATGAGTCTGTACATGTTTTCCGTTCACCAACACTTCCGAACTTTTGGAAGCCCCCTCGAGCCTAAGATAAAATTTTCTGAGAGAGTCTTCGGGCTGCAGGGTCAGAACACGTCGGTAAATACCTTTTCCTTTAATGTAATCTTTATCTTTATATGCATCGGTATTCCATGTGTGAGGAATTGTGACGGGTTCCCATTGATCGGAAGATGAAAGCCGGAACTGCCAGCCATCATTAAGCGAAACTGTCCGCGCACTTGCAAACAGAAAACAGAAAAGAGAAAATATCAGAATAAAAGGTTTCATAATAAACAGAAGAGAATTAAATAATGAGAAAAACTCAGCGGTGGCAAATATACATAAATTTTCGATATTTTTTACTATCCCGTAAATTTCTTGAAGTGATGGAGTCATAAAAAGGTTATCTGCACGGCAAAATAAAAGGGACGCTTAATTGCGTCCCTTTAAGAAATAACTTTGATTCCGATATGATTGTCGTTTTAAACGATGATTGTGGCAGGAAGGACGGGCATAGCTCCGGCCTGAGTGCAGACAAAGGCAGATGTCTCTACAGCACAGTTGTGAGCCTCTGCCACGCTCTTACCTTTGAGAATGCTTGAAATGAACGCTGCTGTAAAGGAGTCGCCTGCTCCCACTGTGTCTTCAACCTCTACTACCGGAGTAGGACGGAAGTAAACTTTTCCTGGTGTGAACACGTAGCTTCCGTTAACTCCGCAGGTTAGAATGAGCATCTTAAGATTATACTTGCCAAGAAGAATCCAGCACTTATCCTGAAGGTCAATACCCGGATAGCCAAACATACGGCTTACAGTCACCAACTCCTCATCGTTGATCTTAAGG
>CAZXHO010000164.1:0-5501 GCA_964640365.1 uncultured Sangeribacter sp.
AGAAATCAGGCTTGACAATGGAGAGACAGTTCCCACATTGCGCGAATACCTGACCACCGCTCTCAAATATCCGGATGTAAGGCTAATTCTTGAGGTAAAAACTTATGGCAATGATAGTATCCGGCAGACTTTGGCATGTAGTAAAATTGTGGACATGGTGAATGATTTTGGTCTCCAGAAAAGGGTAGATTACATTGCCTTCTCACTTTTCGCCTGTAAAGAGCTTCACCGTCTCTCTCCGGAAACTCCGGTATATTACCTGAACGGTGATTTATCGCCGGAAGAAATCAAGACTTTAGGATTCAAAGGGATTGATTACTCTTATAAAACCCTGCAGAAACATCCCGAGTGGGTTGCGGAGGCGCAGCGTCTTGGCCTCGAAGTTAACGTATGGACGGTTGATGATCCGGAAATAATGAAGGATTATATCCGTCAGAACGTAGATTATATAACAACAAATTACCCCGAAACACTTCAATCTCTCCTGAAATAAACTCTGACTATACTGTCTCTGATAAGACGGAGCTAAAAATAAAAATCGGCAGTGTCGCTCGTGTCACTGCCGATTTTTATTTGCCCTTACCAGTCGGAACCTTAAAGCTGAATACTTGACTGCTTATGATGGCTTATTGAAAGATAGTGAGCTTTACATACCTTCGATGTCGAGGAGCATCCATTTATCTTGTAAAATTCCTTCCAAAACATTCTCCATACACAGATTCCAGCTCACAAAGCCCTGGATTTTTCCATCCGGTGTACGGTATTTAAAATTAGATGGAGCCAATGGTTCGCCGGTGTCAGCATGATAAGTCTCATGCATTGTTCCGTAGTCATCAAGGTCTTTAGCCATTAGCGAGCCTACTTTCTCAGCCAGCCATACCACTTCATCATCAAATCCGTAGTTGTGGAGTCCGATTGAATAGATATAATTGCATATACCCCATACCGGTCCCTGCCAGTTTGAGAACGGAACAATTATATTTTTGTTATTGTAGTCTACATCGCTCTTTGAAAGACTTCTGAAACCATGTGGTGCACGCATATGGTCGTCTGACAGCATATATCGCTTCACCATTGCTTTCCCCTTTTCTTCCGGAGCCATCTTATACATTAACGGCACAAAAGTAGAATATCCGATTCGTTTATATTGATCGCGGGTTTCACGGTCAACGTTATAATAACACTGGTCTTCCTCATTCCAACAGATTTCATTTAGACCATCTTTCAGAGCCTTTGCCTCCGCTTTAAATGTTTCTGCATCTTCTTTATAGCCAAGTTTATCTGCTATGGCAGCTTGTGCAAGCAGTTCGCCATATTGGAAGGCGGTTGCATCAGTGCTTATGAATGATCTCGTATCATCTTTAAAATAATTCAGCGCCGGATTATTGTCGGCACCACTCTGCATTGCTATTTCCCAATAGTATAACCCGGAGATTGAATCACACTGTGTCTTCTTGCGATAATCGATCACATTCTTTAGAGCCGGATATATCGGGCGCAGCCATTCCCAGTCGCCGGTTGCCTTGCTATAATGATATGCGCCCTGAGAAAGGAAGGGTTTCATGGCAAATCTGCCACTATATACGTTTCGGGGACCGTCTTTGGTCATACATCCTGCCACGTAACCGTCATCGTCTATGCCTTGAGAAAAGGTCATGACCCAGTTTTTCATATATTCAGGCTGATCTTTCGATATGAAATGATTAGCCATAAAGAAGGCATCCCAATCCCAAAGTTGTGAGTAAAATCCGGCAGGAATGAGGTAAGGATACTTGATGAATCCCTGAGGTTCCTTCACCACTTGTTTTCTAAGATCCACGAATCCGCTTTTCAGACGGCTATATACTGAGTCGATTGTCGTATCAGCATAAGTCGCTGATCCACCCGTAACGATTGCCATAAGCAACAAAAGTTTTTTACATAAATTCATGATGTTGTTCAAGATAATTATAAGATTGTAAAAGTTCTATTAATCCGCGCCTGTAAAAGGTCTATGCAAAATAATGTTATATAATTCGTGCCACAGTCAGTAGCCGCACATTAGTTCCAGCCATTCGTCTCCATGAGGGGAACGGATAGTAAGGGGAAGGGTTATCATCCGTTTTTAATGATGGGTCTGAGTCACATGTATGAAATGTGCATAAATCACTCAAGAAAATATTCTTTGGATCACACCCGTATTCACACAAGGTCTGCAGATTGGCTTGTGCAAGATTTAGATGAGGACGGGGGTAATCAATATGTTGCCCTGATATGGGATCTTCTTCGAAACGTGAAATACAATAACCGAATCCATTTCTTTGAAACACGTCGGCAAGTTCTTCACTCACTTCATAGCATTTCCCGCAAATCGAAGGCCCGATTGCAGCATACATTTTCGCAGCATCAGCACCATACTTTTTTAATAATGCTACGGTATTTCCGACTATTTTCCCTACAGTTCCTTTCCATCCTGCGTGTATGGCAGCGACAGCCTTAATATCAGGAGCACTTATTAAGACCGGAACGCAATCAGCCGTGCGTACTCCGACGGCAATTTCACGATCAAAAGCCACCAAGGCATCTGTGTCAGGATAACTGCTGTCTATTTGGTTCACCACCGCTACATTTGACGTATGCGTCTGCCGGGGGGTAACTATGGCGCGTATTCCTTTGGGAATGACTGCATCTGCCACATTGGCAAATACTAATCCTTCCGCTCCTTTCCCAAGAGGTAGAGTCAAATGCTCAAAACTTGCTGACGCACCATCCGAAACTGACATGGCATTAAAATTAAAAGTTTCGCAAATATAAGGATAATTGCGAAACTTTTAATAAGTAATCAGGTTAGAATTTACTTTTTTTCTCTCTGTTTTTCCACAAAGCCGACATCTGTTCAAGCGTCTTACCCTTGGTCTCGGGCACAAGACTATATACGAACCATGCGGCAATTATACAGATTACACCATAAAGTGCATATACGAATACATGGCCGAAGCTTTCTCCCATATCTCCTGCCCGCATATTGTACATCGGGACGAATGTAGAAGATACTATGAAATTGAAAATCCATTGGAATGCGACAGCAATTGCCACAGCCGCACTTCGTATTGTATTCGGGAATATCTCTGAAATGAGTACCCAGCAGATTGGTCCCCAAGAGAACATGAACGCTGCCGAATAAACCATGATGGAGATGACAGGAACAAGGGGAGGTACTGTTACTATGTTGGAGATTGCAACACCGAACGCGCCTATAGCCATCCCGAATGATCCGAATATAAGGAGTGGCTTACGGCCCCATTTCTCAACTGTAAACACAGCCACAAGAGTGAAGAGAATGTTGACGATACCCATGATGACTGTCTGCACCATTGGGTTGCCCATGCCCATTGAGTCGAAAATACGTGGAGCATAATAAAGAACCGCATTGATTCCGACTGCCTGCTGGAACACAGAAAGCATCACTCCGACAAAAATCACCATTACGCCGAAAGAGAAAAGTTTCTCGCTTTTTACGGAAACGGTGTTTTCAATTTCTTGAAGAATCTCTTTTGCCTTTGAGCCATTTATCTTGGTCAACACCTCCAGAGCCTTTTTATCTTTACCGATAAGTGCAAGATAGCGAGGGGACTCCGGCACAAAGCAAACTAAAATGGTAAATGCAAATGCAACGTAGGCCTCTGATCCAAACATATACCTCCAACCGGTTTGTATAGTCCACGGGTCGGATGAGGGATTCACCGCATAAAGAGTTTCACCGATGCGTTCTATGATAGGATTGGTATGCTCTCCAAGGATCAGGAAGTTTACAAAGTAGACAACAAGCTGACCGAAAATAATAGCAAATTGGTTCCATGACACAAGCGTACCTCTTATATCGGATGGAGCTACCTCGGCAATATACATCGGGCAAATAGCTGAAGCCAGTCCGACACCGACACCACCGATAATTCGATAGAAATTAAATGCAATCAGGAGTGAAAGAGAAGGCTTGCCAAAATCAAAGAAGAAAAATTCGGGATTATATGATCCTAAAGCCGACAGGAAAAAGAGCAGACCCGCAACTGCAAGGGATTTCTTACGTCCCAGTCTGGAGGCAAGAAGACCTGATATTGCACTACCGAGAATACAGCCTATGAGAGCACTTGAAGAAGTTATGCCGTGAATGACATCGGTGTATACGAAATCCTTAGCTCCTAAGAAAAATGCCTGAAGACCCTTCTCCGCGCCGGAGATCACGGCAGTGTCATAACCGAACAAAAGTCCGCCGAGCACTGCTACACAGACTATACTGTATAGATATAATCTGTTACCATTGTCTTGAGTATTCATGAATGTAGGTTTATAAAATAAAAATGATAAAAAAATAGTGTCAGGGGTAAGGACAGTTGCCAAGACCCCTGACACTTAATCTATGTGTAAATCAAAGTTCTAAAATATCAGAACATGGATTTTACCTGATTGTAGACATTATCGGCAGTGAAACCGAGTTTCTCATCAAGCACTTTATATGGAGCTGAGAAGCCGAAAGACTCAAGTCCCCAGATTTTACCGTCTGTTCCTACAAGTCCGAGAAGGTTGACCGGCAATCCGGCAGTGAGACCGAATTTCTTAATATTCTTTGGAAGCACCTCTTCCTGATAAGCTGAAGGCTGAGTGCGGAACAGACCTTCAGACGGAACAGATACTATGCGCACCTTAAGCCCATCCTCACGAAGTTTCTTGGCACCGTCCACCAAGGTTGAAACCTCTGAACCTGTTGCAACGAGTATAACATCAGGATCCTTGTCTGAACCGGCAACAATGTAACCTCCCTTTTCTGCAAGAGAGTAATCATTCCCTGCGGGCAGATTATTGATGTTCTGGCGCGAAAGGATAAGAGCTGTAGGAGTATAGACATTTTCCATGGCAAGCTTCCACGCAATAGTGGTCTCTTCTGCATCAGCAGGACGGAGCACAAGCACTGAATTTCTGCCATGATGGTTTTTGAGTTTCTCCATGAGTCTTATCTGTGCTTCCTGTTCTACGGGCTCGTGGGTAGGACCGTCTTCTCCTACACGGAACGCATCGTGAGTCCAGATAAACTTCACGGGGAGTTCCATGAGGGCTGCCATACGAACTGCCGGTTTCATGTAATCTGAGAATACAAAGAAAGTAGCACAAGCAGCAATAACACCGCCATGGAGAGCCATGCCGATGCAGCAGCACGCCATTGTCAGCTCAGCAACACCTGCCTGCAGGAATGCGCCGGAGAAATCATCTTTTGAGAAAGCTTTGGTTTGTTTCAGGAAAGATATGGTCTTGTCAGATTCGGAAAGGTCGGCGGATGAACAGATCATGTTGGGAACCTGCTGGGCAAGCTGAGCAAGAACTGCGCCGGAAGCATTACGTGTAGCATCGTTTTCTTTCTGAACAACCTTGCTCCAGTCGATCTCGGGAGCTTTGTTTTCAAACCATTCAGTAACCTGAGCGGCTTTCTCAGCATTGTCGTTTGCCCAATCTTTCTCTTCTTCACGGCG
>CAZXHO010000165.1:0-5490 GCA_964640365.1 uncultured Sangeribacter sp.
GACCTGACAACAATAATGTGTTATCAGGCAGTGTTAGAATCTTATTTATGATAGATTCTTCCAATTCATGACGGTTGCCACCCGGGAAATTTGTAAGACCGGGACCGTGCTGATACAGCGTGTCACCTACAAATGCTGTCCCGGCTTCCGGTGCATAATAAGTCACTGACCCCGGCGTATGTCCGGGAGTATGTATAACCTTCAGGTAGAAACCGGAATTAGCTTTCAGTCTGATCATTTCGCCGTCATACAATTCCTCATAATGAGGCACTGTAATCGGTTTTCCGGAATTACCACTTAGATTCATGTACGGATCAGTAAGGTAACGTGCATCGGAGGGGTAGATATAAATTGGAGCAATTAGCTTTTCGCGTAGTTGTTCAGCAGCTCCGAGATGGTCGAAGTGACCATGAGTCAATAGAATTTTCTCAATATGCCACCCGTTACGCTTTATGACATCATAGATCAGCCCTGCCTGAGCACCCGGATCAATAAGAAATCCGGATTTCGATACATCATCGATATAAAAATAGCAATTCTCGGCGAATACGCCTTGCACTGTCAGTTCACTGATCATAGCTGTTCCTCCTATTATAGCAACTGGCAACCATCGGGACCACAGGCGTGTGGACGCTCAGAACCTTTATCCTCTGCTTCCTTTTCCTGCTTCTTAAGTTCTCTTCTCAATGCTGACTTGAAACCATCAATTGTCATTGCACCCGGCACGGCAAAGCCACCGTTGAAAACGATATATGGCACACCACGCACACCGCGCATCATGGCTTCGCGCTCATCGAAACGAACTTCATCATCATATTTATCAGACTCAAGAACTTCCTTCACTTCCTTCTCATCCATTCCTACCGAAATTGCTTTGTCAAGCAAGACCTTATGGTCGGAAAGAACAAGATTCTCGGTAAAATATGCTGCAAACAAAGCCTCATTTAGTCTGCCAACTGTTTCGCGGTCATACTTAGCCTCGGCAAGCTTCATAAGACGATGGGCATCACGAGTGTTGGAATACTGAGTTGTGGCATACCTGAAATCAATGCCCAGTTCTTTACCCAAGTCTGAAATTTGCTGAATCTGCTCTTTCGCTCCCTCAAGAGAAAGACGATATTTCATGGCAAAACGTTCGGGGGTAGTGGTAGTCACTTCTTTTGGAGCAGAGGGATCAAGTTCAAATGCACGAAAATCAATCTGTACGTTGTCTTTAATTCCGAGTTCCTCTATTGCACGCTGAAGGCGTGTTTCGCCGATATAACAGTAGGGGCATGCAAAGTCGCTCCAAATAGTGAGTGTCATCATAGTTTATTCCTTTCTTATTAAATATATTAGTTGTTAAATTTATTATTAATTATCTTTTTTAAAACTGTGGCGAATATGGATCTCTCTTCAGAAGTGAGTATTGAGCTCAGGGCATTATCCTGAGTCTTTGCAATCTCCAATACCTTCGGTCGGATAGCTTCCCCTGTTGGAGATAGAGAAACCCTCAGGCATTTATAGCTTACACATTCGGTAGTTACCAATCCTTTCTTTATCATAGTAGCTACACATCGGCTAACAGCACCTTTGTCTTTCCCAACAATAGCTGCAATCTCGCATTGTTGAAGCCCATCTTGGGTATATAGAGACCTGAGAATAAGATATTCAGGCACCGTAATATCAAGCTTTGCTTTCTCCAATTCCACGGCGAGCTGACTTACAAGAGTCTGATAAGCCGTTCCCAGCATACACCCCACATTGGGCATTCCATATGAGATCTTTTCATTTATCATAGTATCTAATAAACATCCGAGGGCATAAAATGGTTGACTCAACAACCATTTTATACCCTCACTTTTATTCCCTCAACCTCATAAAGGGATATCGAGAAGGAATATATACAGAACCAAGAAGAGGATATCCCATTAATATGAGGTTACTGTCGAACTATTTGAAGATGTAACCATGTATGACAAAGTAGGCCTAGTCTCCGTGATAGGAATTCCAATCGAAATATCATCGGCAAAACTGATGCTACATGGATTGCTTCCTCCCGTGGAGCAAGAGTAGAGTTCGCTTGCTAAATCCTTCAATCTAATACCCGGCACTCTAATAAAGGATTTATCTATTATAATGAGTTCGCATAGCCAAGGTTATTGCTTCTCCTACCAGTGCAATATCGGCAAGGAGATAATGACGATTATCATTCCATTTTACTGTATGCCCGGCGATTTCAGCAGTTTTGAGCAGCTTATCCCGAATGGCTTTATCTCCAAAATAGGTTGCTGGCCCAATGGCAAAGGCTGTACCGCTTGGACTTAGATTCATGATAATTGGACCGGCATCAATATCCATTCCAATCCAGCATGACTGGTCGTGGTACTCTTTAATCCCCGATAACGGAAAAGACTGACTAAATTTTAACTTGAAATTTTCGTATTGATCAAGGGCAAATTCACGGTCTATCTTTGTCAGGTAGTAGCAGTTCAATGCTGAATAAGAACCTTTCACTGGTGCATCGGTCTTTCCTCCATCATCAAGAAATGAAACAAGTAGTCCGGTAGGTTCATCGATCCATTCTGCTTTCGCTCTTTGAATCCAACTATTTACGGTCTCCGAATACTTGTCATCGTTGAGTTTTGAATAATCTGAAATAGCTACAATCGCAACTAACATATCCGGAACATATACAGGTTCATTCGGATATGTTGGGAGGTTATAGAGGGGTGAATCTACAATACGACGGTTCATTGTTTCGCAAAGTGAATCATACAGTTTATCGTATTTGTTGCTACCTCCGGTACGTTTGTAATTGCCAATCATCCATGCGAGATGACTGAGATAGGAAACATGACTTTTATCACTCTCCAAGGATTCGAGCGGATCCTCGCCCCAACGTCTATTATCGTATAATCGCAGTTCCGGAGACTTGACAATTTCAATTTGACTATCTATCATTGCAAGAGCGTCTTCTTTGGTTTCGGGATATAGTTCAGCGATATTAGATAAAGCTTCAGTCAGCATTGAACAAGAATACAAAGCCCACTCGCCCATAAATTGCAATCCAATACCTCCCGGCATCTCGTAAAGTAACTGCCTCGGTTCAACCGCGACCTTATTGACAAGCCAGTTCCTACGCTGAAGAATATCCTGCTTTTCATGTTCAAACGACCCCTTCCCCCAACACGACCACGTAATCCATACAATCTTTATGAGAACGAGGAGGGTTAAGATGATAAAAATGATTTTATATCTACGTATAAAACTATAGATTTTCATTTTCGATTTGTCTTTTTAGAATTGATACTGCCCTTTCGGTCGCATATTTATCAAGGCCGTAATAAGGATCAAGCAGATTTTATGAAGCATCAGTAAGCTATCTGTTGTGTCGAGTTATCCGCGGACGGTTTGTCCGAGAGTAAGATATTCTGATCAATTTTGGAAAGGACTGCCTGATGAAAGCGTAGATGGTTGAGGCGAACCGGTGTTTCCTGTCAATTCCTCAAACTCTTTTATTAATTCATGTTTAGAATTAAAGAACGCCATTAGAATACTCTCAATGTACATTTCAGGCTTTGGGATATCTGATGTAAATAATATGTCATAACGTGAGGCTATAACGCGCTCACCATTCTCATCCGGACTTCCCAATACTACTACAGGACCAAATAGGTAATTCACTTTATTTATCGCCTCCATCATAATAGGGAGCCGTGTATCAAGTACATTGATAGTCAAATACGGAAGATCCCATATACGCATAAAGTTCCCATTAGGTGTAGCGTTAAATCTCTCACCTTGAAATCCAAAAGATACAGAACCATCTTCTTCACTCGTGGGTTGACATCCAAGATCTCGGAGTGTAACCACCAGCAGTTCTTTATTTGTCATTTCTTTCGTATCATATAATTTAATGTTTTCACTATCTAAATTCACTCTCCCGTCAGTAGAATGCTCACGATCCGAGTCATTGCTATCAAAACGGCTCTGACTCCTTTCCCTGGCATCAAGTTCCGCCTCCACATCTTTTTCAACCTCTTTGCCATTTTCCCAAGCATAATACTTCGCAACCGCATCCTGCTCCGTAACGTCATCAGAGGAGTCAGCCTTGTAGCAGGAATCAAACAAATTCATGCTACGTTTCAGCTCCTTTTTCCGCTTCTCCGTAGCCTTCTTCCGATCCTCCTGAATCTTGCTGAGCAACGCCCCAATACCCACGATGCATAATAGACATACCAAAACAGTCCAATTCATACTCACAAATCGTTAATCATTCGGTCTTCTTAGGTTATTCTGACGTATAATGGTTATTGCCGGTTGCCAACCCAGATCGGCTGCCGCAAAAATATATTTCAACGCAGTCTGATAGTTCTGCTCTACGCCTAATCCTTGGGCATAACATATCCCTATATGAAATATTGAATCCGGTTCTCCTTTTTCAGCCGCTAAAGAAAACCACTTGACAGCCTCCTTATAATCCTGAGGCACATAACGTCCTTGGAAATACATATCTCCGAGACAGAATTGAGCTTGATAGTTATCGTCCTCGGCAGCATTCTTGTATAACTCAAAAGCCTTTTTATGATCTTTCGCTACACCAATGCCATTGTCTAACAGGACAGCGTAATTTAGCATGGCTCCGGTATGACCCTGTTCGATTGCTTTTTCATACCATTCGATTGCCTTTGTGAAATCTTGAGGCACTCCCTCTCCATGACGATAACAAATTCCTAAATCATATTGCGCTTCAGCATTTCCGGCTTTCGCAGCCATAGTATAACATTCTAAAGCCTTCGAATAATCTTGTTGGCAACCTAATCCACTTGAATAGCAGTTTCCCAATAGTCCCATTGCCTCAGGTAAATATTTCGATGCTTTAAGTAGATACTCATACCCCTTTTTATGATTTTTCTTAACTCCTATGCCGCCTAAATACATTTGAGCAACTTCATACAACGAATTGGGATGTTCTTTTTCAGCTGCTAAGTTGAACCAGCGAAAAGCCTGATTTAAGTCTTGTTCTACACCAATACCCATCTTGTAATGCATACCCAAATGCCCACAAGCTTCTATTACTCCCAAATCGGCTGCTTTACGTAGCCACGGTATGGCTTCTTTTGGATTTGAAGGCGTGGCTACCCCATCAGAATATAGGAGGAAAAGGTTATAGTAAGCTCTCTCCGGGTTATCTGACTCGAGGGCTTTCGTATAGTATTCCTTAGCTTTTTCGAAGGATTGGGGAACCCCAACTCCACGTTTATAACAGATGGCTACATCATTCCATGCGTCGATTAGTCCATTCTCAGCCGCCTTAACATACCATTCAAATGCTGCTTTCTCATTACGTAGATCTTCAGGACCTTTCTCTAAAAGATAGCCGAGATTATCCATCGATTGAGCATCTCCCAATTCTGCTGCTCGTTTGTACCACATTGCAGCCTTATAGGGATTTTTATTACAGATTTCACCATTATCATAAATTACGGCAATATTAAACATAGCCTC
>CAZXHO010000166.1:0-5486 GCA_964640365.1 uncultured Sangeribacter sp.
AGAAGAGGAGATTGCTTCTCTTGAGATGCAGCAGAAAGAACTCGAAAACCAACTTTCTCAAGGTAACGCAGATCAAGAAATATTACAGGAATATTCCAAGGTGACAAAAGCCCTTGAGAATGCGATGTCTGTATGGGAAAATGCTCAGAATGATTATGATTCCCTCATGTCAGGAAATACTATATCATGATTTTGAGAATAGTGAAATTTTGAGGATTTTAGCATATGTTGGAATAGTTATTATGATTGATCTGAAATTAAAAAAATACTATACAGAAGATAAGATTTGAGATAGAAGCCAAGGAATATAAGAAGTTTCTCGGATTGTCATCTTACTAAAGCATAGAACATATGAATCAACAATTAAATCACAATGATATGAATATAAGAAAATGGATTATGGGAGTGGCAGGCTTGCCACTCCTGACTATTGCTGCCCCGCATGGAATTGATAAGACTAATCTTGATACTTCGGTTTCTCCGGGTGAAAATTTTTATCTTTATGCCTGTGGCGGTTGGATGAAAAATAATCCACTTGGTCCCGAATTTTCAAGATTCGGCACATTTGATCAATTACGCGAAAATGCTCGTGAGCAATTGAAAGATCTAATAACTAATCTTTCTTGCAATCCTGATTCTAAAATCAAAGGCACAAATGCTCAGAAAGTAAGTGATCTATATTCCATGGGAATGGATAGTATCCGCCTTAACAACGACGGAGCAACCCCACTTAAACCTTTTATAGAGAAGATAAATAACTCACGTCCGGAGGATTTCTATAGTTTGCTTGCTTGGATGCATAACGGTATAACGGGGTCATTCTTTACCACAGGTGTGGGAACAGATGCCAAGAACTCAGACCGAAATATCCTTCACATTGGTGAAGTTGGACTTGGATTAGGTGATAGAGACTATTATCTTGAGAAAAGCGAAGCCAATGACAAAATTCTCGCTGCTTATGAAACCTATGTAAAGAGAATGATGGAGCTAATAGGATATGATGAAGCTGCACAGCAGAGAGTCTGGGAAAATGTGATTGCGATGGAGACAGAATTCGCTAAAAATAAAATGACCAGGGAACAGCGGAGAAACCCTCAACTTCGTTATAATCTGCGTTCCATGGATGAAATACGTAAAGCTTACAATAATATTGACTGGGACACATATTTTAAAGAACTTGGAGTTACAGATCTAACTGAAGCTAATGTGACTTCCATCGGTTTCATGGATTTCATTAATTCTTATCTTCCTTCTCTCACTCCTCAGCAGATTAAAGATTATCTGACATTTGAGGCTGTTTCCGATTCATCCGGAGTGCTTAGTGATGATTTCCAGGATGCTAATTTTGAAATGTTTGGCAAGGTTATGAGTGGAAAACAGGAACAAGAGGCAAGATGGAAAAGAGCAATGGCAATCCCCAATTCTATGCTTGGTGAAGCTGTAGGCGAACTCTATGTTGAGAAATATTTTCCGAATGAGAATAAGGTTTACATGACAACACTTGTTGAAAATCTTAGGAATGCTCTCGGCAAACATATTGACAATCTCACATGGATGTCTGATGAAACTAAAGCTAAAGCTCATGAAAAACTTTCTACCTTCACTGTAAAGATCGGTTATCCCGATAAATGGAAAGATTATTCTGAAATAGAGATTGATCCGTCTAAAAGCTACATGGAAAATGTGTACAATGCTTCAGTTTGGTATACTCAAGATAATTATAAGAAGCTCCATAAACCGGTTGATAAAGAGGAATGGCATATGACTCCTCAGACCGTGAATGCATACTATAATCCCACGACAAATGAAATCTGTTTCCCTGCCGGTATTCTACAGGCTCCTTATTTTGATTTGAAAGCTGACGATGCCCAGAATTATGGTGCTATTGGTGTTGTTATAGGTCATGAAATGACTCATGGCTTTGATGACCAAGGACGTCAGTTTGATAAGGATGGAAATTTGAAAGATTGGTGGCAACCTGAAGATGCCGAAAGATTTACCTTACTTGCTGATGGTTTGGTAAAACAATTTGATGAGGTTGAGGTAGCTCCCGGGGTACACGCGAACGGAATGTTTACATTGGGCGAGAATATTGCCGATCAGGGAGGTCTTAGAGTTGCTCTGACAGCTTATTTGGATTCAATGAAGGATAAAGAAATGGTAGATATCGACGGGTTCTCCCCTATTCAAAGATTTTATCTTGCTTATGGGAATGTCTGGGCTGGAAATATCCGACCTGAAGAAATTTTGTCACGTACAAAAACTGATTCTCATTCTCTTGGTCAGAACAGGGTTAATGTCACCTTGCGTAATCTTGAACCCTTCTTTGAAGCTTTCGGAATTAAAGAAGGTGACAAAATGTACCGTCCCGCTTCCGAAAGAATCGTTATCTGGTAATAGTTGTTTATGATTAATCTTTGAGAATAGAAATATTTGACAACTATTTAATATTGTAATGATTTTTATGGGGCTTGAATTATTTCGTAGTTCAAGCCCCAATTTAGAATAATACGTAGCTTAAAATTTATGAATATTTAATTGTTTGTATTTTTGAGTGTATTTTATAAGAATTAATAAGTTTAGCGGATTTAAAGATTGAAATTAAAAATAACCAAAAATACGAATAAAGATATATTCATGTAAGAGTCTACTTAAAAATCAATCGTATACTTAATTTTAGAAACAGGTAATATGTACGGTTTAATTGGTTATCCCTTAGGACATTCTTTCTCTGCTGAATTCTTTAATAAAAAATTTAGTGAGGAAGGTATAGATGAAAAATATTGTCTGTTCCCAATTCATGATATCTCCCTTGTTTATCAACTCATTGAGGAAAACAAAGACCTAAAAGGTATTAATGTCACCATACCATATAAACAGCAAATTATACCTTTTCTTTCTTCAATTTCAGATGAGGCTGCAGAAATTGGAGCAGTGAACGTTGTAAAAATTAATAGGGATAATAGGGGTTTCAAGCTTTCCGGATATAATTCAGATGCAATAGGATTCAAAAAATCTCTGATGCCCTATTTAAAACCGGATATGAAGAAAGCTCTTATTTTAGGTACCGGAGGAGCTTCAAAAGCAGTTGAATATGTCTTGAAAAGCCTTGGAATTCAAACTCAGAAAGTCTCAAGAACCTCAAAATGAGAAATCCTCGGCTATAAAGATTTATCAGAAGAGTTAATGGCTGATCATCTCATTATAGTAAATACCACTCCCCTTGGAATGTGGCCTAATGTAGATGAATGTCCTGACATTCCATATCGTTTCCTAACCCCGGACCATTTGTGCTATGATGTAGTCTATAACCCGGAAATCACCATGTTCATGAGGAAAGCTGCAGAATATGGTGCCACAGTTAAAAACGGATTGGAAATGTTGCATCTTCAGGCACTCGCAGCCTGGGATATCTGGACTGCCCAAGAATGACTTTTCTCTTTCCACTTCTCGGAATTATTGTCGGAATAATTTGCGGCAACCTAATGGTTAACCTTTTATGGGGAATCATTCCGGTTGCCGTGACCGTTTGTATCAACCTGTGGTTATTAAAAAAAGCCAAGAGCCCTCTTGGAGCTTTAAAGTATAATCATTTTCATAAAATATGGATTCTATTTCTTTTTATAGCAGCAGGCTTCATTATTTCTTATTATCACCGAACTTCTGAAATTCCCGAGTCTGAACTTGAACACATTATTGGTGGAAAGGGTGAAGTGAAAGAGATAACTACTTATGCTAACGGAGACAGAATCACACTTAATCTCAAGAGTGTGGCTGATAACAAGGGGAATGTTTCTGAGTGTAGAAATCTTAAAATTTTATTAAACACAAACGGATTTTCTACTAAAATTGGTGATCTAATAGTATTTAAAGGAAAACTAATCCCAATTGTAGATAATCCTAATATACCTAAGAGTGGTAATGCTTCAAGATTAAAAAGAGAAGGTATTTTATATAAGACTACGGCTTATTCCGATAATATACGCATTGTAGGATTTCATAATTCAATTCCTGCCAAGTCAGCTGTATGTAGAGATAAAATAGAGATTGCACTTGAAAAATCATCGCTTAACAGGGGTACTATAGATTTTCTTGTGGCTTTCATGTTGGGAGACAAAAGTTTTCTCAGTGAAGGGATAAAAGAATCTTTCAACAATAATGGAGTTGCCCATATCTTGGCCTTGAGTGGAATGCATGTAGCAATTATAATGGGTATCCTAATGTGCATCTGTTTCCCTTTGGCATTAGTTGGATTTTATAAGTCTCGCTATTGGATAGCTTTGGTAGGAATCTGGATTTATGCTTTTTTATCGGGCCTGGCACCCTCTACGTTTAGAGCGGCAATAATGTTGACATTTATCATACTAGCACTCACCTTTCAAAGAAGGCGTAATGCCGGTAATGCGCTTTTGGCATCAACCATAGTAATTATAGCATTGGATCCTTCAGCTATCTTCGACCCCGGATTACAATTGAGTTTTTTAAGCACGGCTTGTATTCTTATGTTCGCCACCCAATTAAATCCTGTCAATAAATTTTCACGTCCTAAATTATATATCCTTTCGTCCTCGATTCTTGTTTCTCTTGTAGCAACTATGGGAACTTGGGTGTTGGTGTCCTATTATTTTAAAAGGGTACCATTGATGTTTCTACCGGCAAATCTGTTGATTCTTCCTTTACTCCCGTTGTATATGACGCTTGCCTTGATTTACATAGGATTACTTTTGATTGGAGTTGATCTTCAATTGTTGGCTTCAATATTAAATGCCGGATATAATTTTATGATCTCTCTATTAGACACTATATCCACACTTGGACTATTTACAATAGACTTTCGGGCCACTCTTCCAATGGTTATTTTCTGGATTATAGGTATACTTGTCTTAGGTTATGCAATTAATAAAAGGAAAAAAGTGGCAACTTTTACTATGGGTATTTTATTTCTTTTCCTTTCATTTTTAGCGGGTCCGATGCTCGCTTCCTCTTCTTCTGACTGTATGATCTTTCAAAAAAATTATAAAGAGATTTCAATGATAATTTATAAGAACGGAGTACTTCAAAAAGAGATATTCCCAAAAAATGCTGTTGGATTTTTCAGTAAAGAGAGCTCAGACATATATACAATTGACTGTAGAAATTTTTTAGATAGTTTTCCGAAATTGATTTCAAAAGGAGAACCGGTTTTCAATTCTCTCCAAAGGTCTTATAAGGCTAAAAAACGAAAACGTTATCTTCTTATCAGTGAAGGAGTAGGTTCTATTTCTTTGCAAAACATTCCTCATATAAAATATTTCGACAAGGTGATACTTCATTCCTCTCTTAGAAAAAAACATGAAAAGCAACTTATTGAAGAAGCAGTAAACATGGGTCTTTCATCAATTCATAGCTTGCGGCTTGATGGACCGCTTGAAGTGGAATTATAATCTTATTTATTAAGTAAAATTTATTTCATTAGAATAAGAGAACAAAAAAAGAGTTTTCAAAAT
>CAZXHO010000167.1:0-5456 GCA_964640365.1 uncultured Sangeribacter sp.
GAACAGACACCCCCATTTATGTAAATAGATAAAATGTGGCGGAAATTCCGTCTATGACGCAAAATTACTAAATAATTAGAAAAGGACAAACCATTACAAAATAATTGAAAATATCCTCTGTATAATTAAGGAAGGAATCACATGAAAAAAGATTCCTCGATGGCAATAAATAAGGATCAAAATATTTGTATTTGGAAGCAGGGAAAATAAATTTACTCATTTTTTCAAAAAAATATATTATTTTTATTACTGATTTACAGTTAATTAAAAAATATTTTAAAAAAATTTATCTATTCTTGAAACAATTTTTACGAACTCAATGTTATATGAGTGTAATTCGATTAAAACAACTGTCAAAATGAAAACAACTGAATCTTTCAAACAACGCCTTTTAGGTCTTCAAGGTAACCTTCTTAGTTTCGCCTACCAGCTCACCACTGATAAAGAAGAGGCTCGTGATCTTCTTCAAGACACTACTCTTAAAGCCCTTGATAATGAAGAGAAATATGTTGACAATGTCAACTTCAAAGGTTGGATCTTCACTATCATGCGCAACATTTTTATTAATAATTATCGACAGACTGTAAGAAAAGCTACAGTTATTGATCAGACAGAAGATCTCTATCATCTCAACATATCTCAGGACTCAGGTCTTGACACTCCGGAAGGTTCTTTCGCAGTTAAAGAAATTTCTGCTGCCCTTGATGAGTTTACTGATGATTATCGCATTCCGTTCAACATGTACGTAGCAGGTTACAAATACAACGAAATCGCTGAGAAAATGAATCTTCCTCTCGGTACCATCAAAAGTCGCATTTTCTTTGCACGTAAACGTCTCCGCGAGCAACTTAAAGACTTTAGATAATTGACTTTTACATTTACCTCATTATATTATAATCTGTTTTTAAAATAATTATGCCTCGATTCTTAAAGATATTACCATTTTGACAGTTTATGGGGTTACAAAAATTATTCATGATTAAAAAAAATGCTTAGCTAAATAAAGTTCGGTTTAATTATTTTGATTACAGAAAAAGACTGACCAAATCGTCAGTCTTTTTTTATCCCCCTTTTTTCGATTATTAATCAAATAGAAACCAAGAATAATTACATTAGGAAGATATAGGACTTCTTCCGTGAAACAAAATATTATAATATAGGCGTTAAAATGAGAAATGCAAAGATACCCGAACTCCGCTTTTATCACATCCCGGAGTGTCTCTATAAGATAGACGCCATACGTAATCCACTCGAAGGAAAGTAAAGATGTTGTCGAGTCCGGCACCAATCTCCATGTAGGGTCTTGTTGACATTGTGCTCACATGAGCATCCGCTGGGAATGAAAATATATCTTTTGAATACATTGGATTATTTTTATTGCTTAACTTGCCCATGAGGCCTTTAAAAGTGAATACTTCCCTCATCTTTAACTTTTTTATTAGTGGCAATCTATTGAAAAGCACTCCATTTCCAAAATAAGTAAAATTTATAGAAGCATAAGAATCATTTGCAAATTCCATTGGATTCATAAGAGAATAACTTTCAGGTTGAATCGTATAAGATAAATTTGCATTAGGCCATATAAGGGCTGGATAATAAACCTTACTCCAGATCTTTCCGGCCTTTGCTATTATATCCATATATCCGAAAGCAGAGAGCCATAATCTCTTCTGCACCGAAATTTCGCTTCTATTGAATGTGAAAGCAGAATTTAAAAATCCTTTAGGCCCATATTCATGAGTCAATTGAAAAATCCATGCATCCATATTGACCGGTGCTCTTAGTGAACGTCCTTGAATGAATTTTTCACCCGGTGCCCATCTGAGTGAAACTGTAAAAGCCGATTGTGAATACTTTCTTTCAGAAATTCCGTTGGTGAATATAAATGGAAGCCATCTTGTTGCTTCTTGCGTTTCATTCTTGAATGAAGCTTCAAAAGAAAAATTATTGGGCATTTCCAATATATAACCTAATTTTAACAGGTGTCTATAAGTTACCAAAATACTCTCTTTTCTCTTTAAAGAAAGGAAAATATTATCCGAATTTGTAAATAAATAGTGTTGACCCAACATATCCGTATCATACATCAGAGATGCATAAATGCCATGCCTTTGCCATTCATATGAATGATTCTTTTTTGGCGTAAATGAATATTCTAATTCAGCATTGTATTTAAACTTTCTGTCTTTAGTGCCATAAGCCACATAACCACGAGCAAATAAATGAGAATTAAGTGAGGCCATTGTCATGCCCCCGATTCGAAATCTCGCCCCCTCAACACTATTAGCACTCACCAAAGTATTGATTGGTCCAAAATCAAACTTACTTGGACTACCGGTCCTTATATACCCACTCTCCATCAAAGATATGAATTTAGTACCCCAATAAAACAATGGAACACGTCTCGCTTCTTTAGAAATATTCCCCATCCTTGATTCTACCGTTGAGAGAGGTAACATCCTTGCCGAATCCCACATATCCTCATTCCATTCATTCGATTCAGATAGAACAAAAAGATTTCCCGGACGGTTATAATAATCTTCAAGATCTCTTCGCTTCTCATAACTGAAATTATTATATGAAGTCGTTTTTCTACTATACAATTCAGGAAGCCCCCCTAATATTTTAAATTCCACACAGAGGTCATCATATGTTTTATGACGCCTTCCCAGCGAATCCTTTTCAAAACTTTGGGATATAAATATATTATCAATATAATTCATATTCATGTCGTGTGGAGACCGCATAATAACTTTTCTCACAGTCATGTTACTGTCTTGCGCCTCGACATAAATCTTTCCGTTAAATCCCATAGATTCAGGATTTCGGGGCAAGAAAGAAAGTTCAATACACCTATCCTCCCCAATATATACAGTATCAGAAAGATAATATTTATAAAAATCCGGGCCAATAACAGAGAGAGGGCTAACAAAACGATTCTGTAACAATGTAATATTATCAGAGAAAATATTGATTTCCCTGAAGACATCTTCAAGTATTATCCTTATGTTCTCCTGATTAAGTTTGTCATCCAAGCCAACATTACGATAGCCATGCACTACCTCCTTATTTGAATTAGGATTCTTGCTCATAATTTGGGTAGACAACTTTTCTTTCAGAATAAGATCAAGAATTCTTTTACCTGTCCATGCCGAAGTATCTACATAACTTTGTAAGAACTTTCCACTTTTTGACAAGAAACCTTTTGAAAAGTCATTTTTAAAATTATTGATTCCTAATACAGTCTTTTCATATTTATCGTAACTATAATAAGGATTTTCAGAAGGATCATTATCCTTTGCATGAGAGCGTAAATTTTTCATGAAAGTAACAGCCGGATTATTCTTTTTCGAATATTTCTCTTTTTTAGGCTTTACAATCAATTCACTCAAATCATATGCTACGGGAACTAAAAAGAAATCTATAATGGTATCTTTTTCAAACATTGGAATTACCTTGGGATTATATCCTTGATTGGTAATAATCCACTCCCCCTCTTCATTTATGACTATATTGAATTTTGCATTCTCATCAGACACAAAACTTTTATGCGTATCTCTCTTATTGACAATGTTGGCATATGAAAGGGATTCGCCTGTGATAGAATCTATAACATTACCTTGTATTCTTATCTTTGCACCCGATGTGAAAGCAACGATAAGGCAGGGAACAAAGAATAAGACTAATCGAAATATTACATCAATTTTAATTAAGGTAGTAAAATCAGGAAAGAAATATTTGTTATCTTTTTTCAATTTACTTAATTTTGCTTTAAAATACCGTCTTAAGAAATTCTCATGATTATTTAAATAAGCCACATTATATAATCTCTGTGGCTCTTCATTTACTATAGAAGAGAAGATATTTCCATAAGACCATATAATTAACGAATATGAAGTGAGATTGGTATTTTGATAAAAGCGATAGATTGTTTTTAAGAAATATTAAATATGGGATTAGAAATTGAACGTAAATTCCGTGTAAGGGATGATTCTTACAAAAAACTTGCTTATAAAAGTATTGAAATTAAGCAAGGTTACCTTAACCGGAAACCGGAGAGAACCGTGCGGATAAGAACCTTCAATGACAAAGGATTTATAACGGTAAAAGGTAAGAATGAGGGGTTGGTTCGGCTCGAATTTGAATATGAGATTCCTTTTAGTGATGCTTCCGAAATGCTCCACTTATGTGAGCTTCCCATTATAGAAAAGACTCGTTATTTAATTAAAGATGGAGAATATACATGGGAAGTAGATGAATATCATGGTACAAAAGAGGGATTAACAGTTGCTGAAATAGAACTTCCCTCAATAGATGCCATATTTAACAAGCCGATATATATCGGCGAAGAAGTTACAGGAGACATCAGATATTATAACTCTAACTTATAAAATTTGATAACTCCGGTAAAGTATAGGAAAAAAACAACTGAAGAGTGTGGAGAAAGATTTATAACCAAGGACATGATAGAACCTCTACCGTCTTTTCTCAAGAGCCTTCAACATCATCTCAAGTTCGTCTCTGACATCAGTTAGTTTATCTATGATATCCATCCTTTTAGAGATATTTGTTCTGTTTAACCTGAGTTGTTCTTTAGCAGCGTCAATTTTGAGACCTCTTATTTTAACAAGGTAATAAATAAGTCTTAGAGTCTCAATGTCATCAGGAGAATAATATCTTTGATTAGTAGGACTGCGGAAGGGTTGTACTTCAGGAAACTCGCTTTCCCAAAATCTTAGTGTGGTCTGGGACACTCCTATCAATTCGGCAGCATCTTTGATTTTATAATACTTCTTAGTTAAATCTGACTGTGCCATAACTATTTTATCAATCCATTATGTGTCCTGCATTTTCCGCCACTTGAATTATATCAGCATACTCATGAGGCGTTAAATCCATAAAGCAATAATTAACCGGATCTTGAGAAGCATCCTTTAAACGCACCTCATAATGCAAATGAGGGCCCGAAGACTTTCCAGTAGATCCTACAGTACCAATCTTCTGTCCCCTCTTTACCTTCTCACCATCCTGAACCAAAATTTCATTTAGATGTGCATAGCGACTGACATAATTATACCCGTGGTCAATCTCTATACAGTTACCATATCCACTCTCCCTTCCTGAATTTTTGATTTCCCCATCTGCCGTAGCATAAACCGGAGTACCCATTGGAGCGGCAAAATCTATTCCTTCATGAAATACCGAAGAACCGTTAATTGGATCCCTCCTATATCCAAATCCGGAGGCAATTGTAAAGTCTTTTATTCTCACGGGTAGAATAGCCGGAATATGTGCCATTTTATCTTTTTGCTGACCCACCGCTACCCTTAATTGATCAAAACTTTGAACCTGAGCGAAAAGCTGACGCTCCAATAAATCCATTCTCTGAGTCAACTGAGTTACAAGACCGGCGTCTGATAAGCGCTGAAGGTCTTTATATCTTGCTTCATTATCGA
>CAZXHO010000168.1:0-5427 GCA_964640365.1 uncultured Sangeribacter sp.
TTTTCAGCAATGATTCGGTCTAAAATAGAACTGCGGCAGGAAGATTAAACCTCTGCCGCAGTTTTTCATTAATATTCCCAATTTTATTGAAAGGAATTATTCTTAAGATCAATTCTAATAAGAAATCCTCCCATTACTCTTCTCCATTTTGCCAATCACCATTCTCCTTTATTAGATTTATCAGCAAATCGATAGCTTCTTCTGAAGGGATATTCTTCTGTACCAATGTTTTTCCCTTGTAAAGACTGACTTTACCGGGACCGGCTCCTACATAACCGTAGTCGGCATCAGCCATCTCACCGGGGCCATTGACAATACAACCCATTACTCCAATTTTAAGACCTTTAAGTCCTGAAGTGGCAGCTTTTACCTCTTTTAATGTCTTTTGAAGATCGAAAAGGGTTCTTCCACAACTCGGACAAGCTATATATTCTGTCTTACTTATCCGTAGACGGGCAGCCTGCAACAAGCCCAATGACACAGAATCTATCTCTTCTCTTGAAAAAGCCGGTGCATTTATAGAGATGCCTTTTCCATAGCCTCCAAGCAATAGAGGACCGAAATCTGCACCTGCTTTTATTTGCAGATCTTCAAGGTCTGTATCATTATAATTAAAATGGATAACAATAGGATTCTTTCCTCCGAGAGCTACAAACCTGTCAATCCAAGATGCAACCTCTCCCGGGCGGTTTTTATTTTCAGAGGTCAGCACAATAGGTTTTTCATCATCCAACAGTTCGGGCTTCGAAGAAGCATCGACTCTATGCCAATCATCCGGAATAATATCGAAATCGAGCCCTGCCACCAAAGGATAGTTTATCTTTTCGAATCCGGATATTGCTATGGAATAATCTCTACTATACCCCTTCATCACCAAATCGGGTTCTTCTATTTCTTTATGACCCTCTCTTCCACAAATATAATTCCTTAATTTCACAGCCACGGGAATCTCTTTTTCAGGATCTTCAGTAAGTGACACCCTGATGGTGTCTCCTATTCCCTCGCCGAGAAGAGCTCCTATTCCAACTGCACTTTTAATTCTGCCGTCCTCACCGTCTCCTGCTTCGGTCACTCCCAAATGAAGAGGATAATGCATGTCTTCCTCCCTCATTTTCTCATCAAGAAGACGGACGGTTTCTACCATTATGACAACATTGGATGCCTTGATTGATATAATAACATTATTAAAATTCTCCTCTCTGAAGATTCTAAGGAATTCCATAACTGATTCCACCATTCCTGCCGGAGTGTCTCCATATCTGCTCATGATACGGTCGGAAAGAGAACCATGATTAACACCAAGACGTACCGCAGTATTATTCTTGCGGCAAATATCGAGAAATGGAATCACAGTTTCCTTGATTTTATTAAGTTCTCCTGCATACTCTTCATCCGAAAATTCCAATTTTTTGAAAGTACGCGCCGCATCTACAAAATTACCGGGGTTTATTCTAACCTTTTCACAGACGGACGCGGCTTTAAATGCAGCATTGGGATTGAAATGAACGTCAGCTACGAGAGGTACATCACAACCGGCAGCATCCAGACCGCGTCTTATTTCTCTCATGTTTTCTGCTTCTCTTACCCCTTGAGTGGTAAGTCGCACAATCTCGCCTCCCGCCTCTGCAATACGTAAAGCCTGAGCCACGCTTCCCTCAGTGTCAAGGGTCGAGGTATTGGTCATTGACTGTATTCTGATAGGATTTTCCCCTCCTATTCCAATTTTTCCGGCTTTCGCCTCACTGCTTTTCCGACGTTTGTAATTATATATGCTCATGTCAGGTTAGTCAAAATATTAGTAAATAATCCGAGTCAGGGCACACCACAATCCATCTCCGAACATTGATACGTTAGAATTATGCAAGTGCCTCAATTATAATTAAAACATAGGCTAACAAACCTTATTATTTAATGTATCATAGTAATGAAAAATACGCAGCAGAAGCCCACGACATATCCGGCGAGAACTTGCCACACCGTATGACGGCCGAGCCAAACTCTTGCCGATCCCAATAACCCTGACAGAAGGATACTTATGATCAGCCAAGTAAACAATTCCGGTTCCGGTGAACCATCTTTTGCAATTCTTATAAGCAAAGCAACAATACCCGCTATTCCGGCGGCATGTGCAGAAATTTTCCAGCGGAAATTTATCAAAAGGTTGATCAAGCCTGCCAATGCACCTCCCGCAAAAAATAACCAAAGCCAAATTGGAGCTCCCTTGATAGCCATAAACCATGCGGTGATTCCAAAAGAAATAATGGTTATAATATAGGGAATCAAGCGTTCTTTCCTGCCATTAAGTCCAAGATCTTCCACAAAACCCATTTTCTTAAGAAGCACTATCAAAATCATGGGTATTACCACATTAATACCCGTAGCAATGAGTGTGAATTTAACTCTCATGCCAAAAGGCGCAAGATCCAATATCGAAAGTCCGAATGCCAGTATCAAACCATAGACCGGCATCAACAATGGAACAAAGAGCCAAGAAATTATATTTGAAAATATAGTCACTCCCCGATCTATTGAAGACCCGTTGTCATCCTTACTGCGTAAGTCCGGTTGTGGCGCTTCATCTTTTTTCGGGTTTTCGGTGGAGTCCTTTTCCGGAAGAGGCTTACTTTCTTTCGGGGTGTCAAACAACCCGCCTTCTCTTTTATTCAGGCTATAACCGTCATTTTTACCGTCAGGTGACGGCACTTCAGGATAATATGATGATGTGTCTATTGGCATAACTTATTATAGCTTTCTGATTTTATTATATCCGGTATCATTTGATTTCCTTCTTTTTCTCACTAATTTTCGGTGATACACCTCTCACGGCTGCCAGAAACTTCGAGGGGATGGGGATTTCAAAATGCATATCTTTCCTCGTTATAGGGTGAGCAAAGCGTAGTGTTCTTGCATGTAAGCATAATCTGTGCAAACGGCTCTCCTTTGCCCCATATTTTCGGTCCCCCATAATCGGATGTCCCATCTCTGAAGCATGTACCCTTATCTGATTTTTCCTTCCCGTATCAAGAGAAAACTCTACGAGAGATAATCCATTAGCTCGTTTTAAGATCTTATAACGTGTCAGGGCAAGTTTACCCTCCTCCGGATTATTTGTAGAATAGACTACAAACTGTGAATTTTCAGTAAGATGACTTTTAACAAACCCTTCATCCTGCGCTACGTATCCCTCCAATAAAGCGACATACAGGCGGTCAAGCACCATATTGTTCCAATTGTGGCGAAGAGTCTCCTGAGCCTCTTCAGTCTTGGCAAACATCATGAGTCCCGATGTATCTCTGTCTAGCCTATGAACAACATAGATCTTGTTAGAAGGATTTTTTTCTTTTACATACGATCGAAGAATATCATAAGCCGTCTCCTCCTTTCGATGACTCTGAGTGCCGACAGAGAGTAGACCATATCCTTTATTTATAACTATTACATCGTCATCTTCATAAACGAGCTGGAGACGCGGATGTCTCAATACAACGAATGGTCGGGAAGTATTGATTTGTACTCCTCTTCCCGGAAGGACAGGAGCATCAAAAGCTGAAGTTATCTGGCAGTCGCACATTATTTGCCCATACTTTAGCCATGCTTTCAAATCATTTCTGCTTTTGCCGTTCATTTTTTCTCCTAAAAATGCAAGCAATGGCTTCACCTCTTCACTGTCATTAACCAAGGTGATGATCCTGTCTTCTATGGATTGTTTACCCGAATTATTTCGGTTTCTATTTACTGGTTTATTCATGTTATTATAACAATTCTGCCAATAGTAATGTTAAAACATGTTCAGAATTTGACACGGGTTATATATGAAATTTTTCACAATTATGCCTTTTCTTTAAATTCAGCCCCATCATCATGTCAGGATTAACCGACTGTTTGAGTACATTATGACCAAATCGGCAATAAAGACATTTTCGAGTGTCACAATATTGTTTCCTTAAATGTAGCAATGATTGGCTTCTCCATGCGTTATCAGCTTCTAACCCACAGGCTTTCCATTGTCTTACAATGCCATTGTTCTCGGAGGGCAGACTTTCTAACATCGAGATTCCTTTTTCGGCAAGATCCGGATCTGAGCGCAAGGCTCCATAAGTATAAAGCAATGGAGCCGCTACATTTATGAGCAAAAGAGTCAAGCTTGTATCGGAAAGTGTATCTGCAGCGGAGCGTGCCGCAACATCAAACGAAAAATGTTCATGCCAATAACCTTCAAGATGACAGTCAAACAATTCCTTTGTCTTTTCTGCGTCACCGGAAGCATCAATTATATTGGAAAACAGAGAAAAGCCTCCCTCGCAAGTTTTGGCAAGAAAAGCTATTCTTCGATGGGGAAAATTTTGTGGTCGGGTTCTCGCATATTTCCACAATCCCGGACGCATCGGTCTCAAGCCATACTTTCTGGCAAGAAAATAATACTCCCGGCACATCCATTGGTAATATTCGTCAAATATGTATAGAGAGGAATCAAGCATAGCGGCTTGACCGAAAATAAGAGCCTGAATCTGCAATGGATTATCAGAGTGATGATGGAGGATTTTGAGCGGCAAAGAACGTCCCAACATCTCAAAGGGCTCACTGTTCAGTCCGAAGCCCAAAGCTCTTGCAAGAACGATGAAACAGGTCTGTTCCCAGTCATTACCGGTAAGAGTGAGCAAGTCCCTTACTCTCGTAGCCTTTTCCTGAATTCGTTCCATGGCAAGCGATTCCAGCCAATCATTCTTCACAAGATCAGAAAGTGATGAAAGTGAAGCGCCGCATCTTATTCCGTCTGTATCCGATGAGAGGGTTGAAAAGGTGCGGTAAAAATCTTCAGGCATCGTCATCTCTACCTGTGGTATCAATGAGCCGTCCCTACGTTTAATTCTGCAATCGGAAATGCCTACAGCATGGAGGATTACACTGTCATATGCCGGGTCCTCATTATGCTGATGGCGTTTCCAATCCGACGCCTTTACATGTATTTCAATATTTCCCACCCATTCAATGCCGTCTATCTTTATCTTGGAGTTGAAGAAATCCGGTCCTGAGTCCTTGTTAAGGCTACCCGGATCAATAATTTCTATTTCCATTCCCCCACATCCGGTAAGTTTCTTACCGAACATTTTCGACTTCCAAAGATATTGATATAGTTTTTCCATGTATCATGAACAGACAAACACCGGCTGTAGATAGACCGTCTTTATTTACGGACAACACCCGATCTAAACAGGTTTAAAAGAGGTTAAAATATCCGGATAGGATCTGACTGACGCGAAACCTATTTTTAATACCTGCTTAACTAATGCAAAAATACACATTTTCTATCAATATTCACAGGATATGTTTGGAAGTAATAAACTAAAAAATTGTTAATAGACAAAAAAATTTTATCCAACCCTTGATTATTATCCTAATTAGAGTTATCTTTGCATAGTGTTTTTC
>CAZXHO010000169.1:0-5392 GCA_964640365.1 uncultured Sangeribacter sp.
TTACTAATGTAGCTGCTAAATTGCTTCCTCCTTTTCTTCCCTCAACTATTATTTTTGGGATAGTAGTAAAAGGTTTTACCATGTGTTTACTTTCACAAACATGTACAAAACCCACAGGAGCTGCCACAATGCCACAAGGATTAGCTTTCTCTTGCCGAATCAAGGAGCTAAGTTCCATCAACGCTGTCGGTGCATTCCCGAACACATACAGAGCATCAGGATGTTCTGCCACAGCGCGTCTTACACCGGCCTGAGTCCGTGTAATTCCTTTCTCTTTTGCCAGCTCTGCAGTTTCTGATTCATTCAGATAGCATTTTACCTCTAACCCAAGTCTTTTCAAGGCACCTTTCCGGATTCCAGAAGCAGCCATTGTTACATCTGTAATTATTGTTTTTACTTTCCTTTCTACTAAGGTACAATATATTTTCTCTACAGCTCCTGAATCTACTTTCAATATCTTCTCCATTTCGAAGTCTGCCGTAGTATGAATTGCATGAAGGATTAACCATTTTAAGTCAAGGGGTATATCAGTATTTTTTAACTCCCTCTCAATATTGCGGAAACTCTCTATCATTATAGATTGTCCGGGAGTAGCAGCTGGTTCATCCTTAAACCCGTGATATCCTCTTGGCGTAGTGAAATGCCTGTCCCAGAGATAAGACTGAGAATTACCGATTATAACTACAGTAAACATATCAACGTCTTCAGGATCAAATGCCTGCAGAGTTGTTACAGTGACTTTTTGTCCTTTTCGGCCGGCTTGACGAACAAATCCAACGGGAGTCTCAGGCGATCTTCCGGCTAAAAATAATTCTTTCAACCTATAAAGTTGCCAATATCTTCCTACACTTTTAGGATTATATACAGCTGTTATGAAATCAGCTGTTACAGCTGCGTTTATTCGTTGTTCAATCATATACCAAGGGGTCATCAAATCACTGAGTGATATGACACAGAAGTCGTGTCCTATTGGGGCACCAAGAAGTGAAGCAGCTTTTTGGAAAGCACTTATACCGGGTATAACCTCGACTTCGATATCTGAACTGTGGATACGTAACATTTCATAAACCAAAGGAGCCATTCCATAAATTTCTGAATCTCCAGAGCTTATAACACAAACATCATTTCCTGATTCAGCTATTTCAAATGCCTTTTCAATTCGGATCTGCTCGTGCTTCATACCATTTTGAATAATTTTCACATCAGGTTTTAGAAGGTCTGAGATGAAAGGAATATAATATTTGTAGCCTACCACATAATCTGCTTGTTTAAGCGCCTGCATAGCTGCGAACGTCATGTCCGACACATTGCCCGGGCCGATTCCAATTACAGTTATCTTAGATTTCATGAATGAGAAGGTTTAAAATAATTTATTACTGTTACAGGGCTATTCAGATGTCTGCCTGAAATTGAAGATGTAGCATGATCAGATTGTATGGTAATTTGAAGATTTTCAATTCGGTTGTTAAGCAATGGAGTAAGTACCAGCCTGTCAATCTTTTCAAGTATCTTCACTTTTTTCTTCCAGTCACGTTCATGTGATGCCTCGTCAGGAGCTTCAATATGGAGAAGTACAAAATCAACATTTTTGAGTGCCTTTATTGCAGCTTTTAGTTTTGCGTAATAATCTGTAAATTCATCTCCTGTGGCTCCGGGAACATCTGTAATCGACATCCCCAAGGCGCTACAAATACCTTTTACAACGTTTACTCCGGATATCACAGTTCCTTTAATTTTATTAGAAAATGAGATCGCTTTACCCGGTGCCCATAAAGAAATGCCGTTGGCTCTGTGCTCTTTTAGACAAATCTGAGATTCTGTTATAAACCGGTTTAATCTTTTTTCCAAACATTTATCACTTGATTTGATCTGCAGACTTTCCAATGCCTCTCCTATAATTGAATGAGGTTCGGATGCCATTACTTCTGCTTCACAATTTTTAATGATAAGCAAGTTCCTGAAATTACCGAAACTATGGAAACTAAAATATTTATTCCCAAAATGTTTATTTAATATTCTAATAATTTCATAACTTTCTTCTCTACTCGGATAATGTCCACAATGTGATACCAAAATATTATTCTCGTGGGAAATAAGATTACATCTTAAGCAAAGGTCATTTTCATTTACTTGTAATCCTCCGCCTAAAGCCTCAAACCATGATCGTGAATTAAAATCAGATCCAATCACGTAACCTAAGATAGTCATAAGAGCGATTTCTGTAGAAGCTGTATATCCCTTAGGAATTGTTTTCTGAAAACTCACTTCCCCATGAATTTTCATAAAGGATAAAGAGGGCATATCAGCATATTCAGCAGGAGTCAGATTATCTAAGTCTGGAATCGGTTCATCATCCATGCCATCAATAATTATCAATAGTCTTTTCATTGATCAGGAATTAAAGGTTTCATTTACTAAATCGATAAGTTCCTCGATGGATTTAACTTTTAGTCCATTGACAGATATAAAATCTGAAGAAACTTCAATGACAATTGGAGCTTCATTATGATTGGATATAGCAATTCCTTGACGTGCCAAAGCTTTCCTGACTAAATTATAACCGATTCCATCTCCTATGAGTCGCACGGCTTTATCAAGCTTATGACATATTTTGAACAATCCACTTTCTACATCAAAAGATATTCCTTCCCGCTGAAAATACAGGCTCATGTCTCCGTTCAGAGCTAAATCTTCGGGAGTACCGATAGTCACTCCGTGCTTTTTATCTATTAACCATATCTTATCGGCTATCTGAAGTGCAAGTTCAAGATCATGTGTAGATAGGAAAACTGTTTTTGATTGCTCACGAGCAAGGCGTTGAAGTAGCTGCATAATCTCCACTTTACTCGGGTAGTCAAGAAAAGCTGTCGGTTCATCAAGAAATATTACCGGAGTTTCCTGAGCTAGCGCCTTGGCGATCATTACCTTTTGACGTTCTCCGTCACTTAAAGTCTGTACCATCCTATTTCTGAGACTCCCAATGCCTACAAGTTCTATTGATTCGGCAACCACCTTTCGGTCATAATCATTCATATGTCCCCAGAAACCGGTATATGGACTGCGTCCCATTCCGACAAGTTCATCTACCGACATGTTACTGATAGATAACTTCTCAGTGAGAACCACTCCCAAAACCTTTGCTAATTCTAATTCGGTATATTCAATGAGAGGTTTATTCTCAATATATACTTTTCCTTTCACAGGAGGAATAAATGCTGTGAGGGTTTTGAGAAGAGTTGACTTCCCTGCTCCATTAGGTCCTAATAGACATGTGAGTTCTTTATTATATAATGAAGCATTAATATCCCGGGTAATTATTGTAATGCCTTTCTTATTATGATAACCGGTAGAGAGATCTACCACTTTGATTGTTTCTTTCTTTTTCATTATGCGTCACTTTTTCGTTTTTTGAATAAAACCCACATCACAACGGGTGCTCCTACTAAAGCGGTCACTGAATTGACGGGAAGTGCTCCTTCAAATCCGGGCATACGTGCAATAAGATTGCACAATAGAGCCAATGAAGCACCTCCTAAAAGGGATGCCGGGAGAATAGTGGCATGATTGGAGGTATGAAACAAGCCACGGCAAATATGAGGCACAGCAAGTCCCAGGAATACCACCGGTCCGCAATAGGCAGTGACTACAGCCACTAAAATGCCGGAACAACCTATGACGAGTAATCGTGCTCTTTTGATGTTAAGCCCAAGATTCCTTGCATAAGAATCGCCGAGAAGCAAAAGATTAAGTGTCTTTATCAGAAAGAAGGAGGTGGGAAGTAGCAAGAGCATAAGAATTATGAAAACGGATGTCTGTCCTCCTGACACACGGGAGAAACTACCAAGACCCCATATCACGTATGCACGTATATCTTCCTCCGCACTGAAAAATTTGAGCACCCCTATAATTGCATTAGCTATATAACCTATCATTACTCCCATGATGAGAAGAGTAACGTTACCTCTCACTTTCTGAGCTACGAATGCAATCAGAGCCATAATCAATAAGGAACCAATAACAGCTGATAAAGTAACTGTAACTTCTCCAATGACTCCCAGTTTACTTAAAGCCACTCCTCCTAAACTCCCGGACAATAACACGACACAAGCAACACCAAGGCTTGCGCCTGAACTAATTCCCAATACTGATGGACCGGCAAGAGGATTACGGAAAACTGTCTGCATCAACAATCCACTCACTGATAAACCGGCTCCTGCCATGGCTGCTGTCAAGGATTGGGGTAAACGCGATTTCAAAATGATATTGGACCAAATAACATTTTCACTTTTGCGACCCAGTAAAATGTCTATAATATCCAACATAGGAATGTTTACCGAGCCCAATAATAAGTTCATAATGAAAAATACTATGATTGAAAATCCCAGTGTTATCATCAGAATAGCTGTATGGCTCTTACTCATTTCTCCAAAAGATGATAATAAGTTGGTTTATGATAGGGGAGAAGGGAAGGGTGTAACATATGAATGAAATCGGAAAGAACCACCTCCGGCTCTACCGGCATTCTCTCATAGAACGGTACCTCCTTCATATTGCAGTAGATAACTCCATGATTTTTCCAAGCGTCAAAATCAGTGTAGCGGTTATCTTGCTCTTTTAGAACATTATAATTGTAATCGCCTTCAAAACTGTTCACTATCCGCCAATAATCGGCATGTGCTGCATTGGTATATACCGTCTCATAGTCAAGAGTCACACCTCCTGACTCGTTGTTGTCTTTTAGAAAATAATCACCTCCGGCATCCCTGAATAATTGAGCAAGGAAACTTTTCCCGCCTACAGCATACCAGTTTCCTCCACGCATCTCGCCACTGAATACAGTTGGACGATAACTAACGGTATCTACCATTGCCTTCAGATTATTATAGCGCTTTTCAATTTCGGCAAACTCTCGGTTGGCATCAGCCGACTTATCTGTAAGTAACCCAATTACCTTGATCCATTCGGCTTGTCCAAGTGGAGTGAGTTCCTTATAGCCCAAATGAGGAATCATCGGTATGTCTACATTACGAATAGCATCATAACCACCACGCTTGAAGGGAGAAATGAATATCACATCGGGATTAATTGCCATTATAACCTCATTATCGAAGTTGCCTTCTATACCGATTTTATGGGTCTTTCCCTCTTTCAGCTGCTCATTCATTTTCTCATTGTGAAGATGACGAGTGCTAGTGATTCCCACCACTTTCTCCGGAATGTCGAGCTTCAGGAAGTTGGAAAGTTGAAGCGATGTCATGCAAATAGCAGAGGCGATTGGAATATTTATTCGTGTGTAGCCTTCCGGAAGTTTTCCGGTGTAATTCTTATCGGTGAGGGCAAAATGGAATTGTTCAGCCTCTTTATTCTCTGGGTCATTGATATCAAGAAGCAC
>CAZXHO010000170.1:0-5369 GCA_964640365.1 uncultured Sangeribacter sp.
TCAAGAGCGTAGATCCTTCTCTTGATAAGGAAGCGATCCGAGTAGTTAAAGGGATGCCCAAATGGATCCCCGCAAAATTAAACGGACAATCCGTGGCATGTTGGACCAGTTTACCTATACGATTCAAATTATAATTCAATAAATCTTCCCAAAAGAACTGAAAAGCCTTCTCTGAAGAGAGAATCGATTATGAGACCTCCGAACAAGTTTTGGAGGTCTCATATTGTTATCATGTATGGAAAAGGTTGAAATGACTAATCCAATCCTTTTTATCATTTTAACTTTATGTCATAGTAGTTTTTGATCATTTAATTAATTTCCACTTCAAGTATTCCGACTGCAGCATCCTTAACCGGAATTGCATTAATTCTAATGGCTTCAGATGTAATTGGAGAATTAGGATGCACCATATTAAATTGATCAGGCGCGATTCCAAAACTGTCCGTGGTATAGGGTTGCACAGGAATCCACTTTCCATTATGATAATAGTCCATTGTCCAAGAAGCGGGTAATTTTACTCCGCCATTGTCATTATACCAATATACAGACACAGACTCAATGGGCTGTGGTTCCTTTAGCCAAATTTCTACTTTTTGAGACTCACCAAGCCGAGGCCATGACGTCCATCGGGGTATGGAAGAGTCTGCAGAATTAGCAGGTTTCTTACCATCTGCTACAGCATAAGGGTCATCACCTGTATATGTATAAGAAACGGCCACCTCTTTTACTTTGTCAATTGTTGGCGAAAGACTCGGCAAAGCAGTAGCGGCATCTCGCGCAAACCATACATTCATTGTACCATTATCCCCTCGGTTATTCCACGAATAATAAGGCACAAGTGTGAGTGAACTCTTAACCTCGTTACGAGCACTATCAAGCGCAGTGGCAGGAATAGTAACATAAGGAATACCTTCCATGATACCTTCATTAAATTTCTTTGTTTCTCCCTGCGCTCCTATCGTTTCGATAATGTAAGATTGAGCCTGATAAGCATTATCCACTCCTTCTGCACATAATAAAAGCGGACCTCTGGACAGCGCTACCCTATTAGAATCAGCTTTCACTTCAGGAAGAGCCTCAGAATATCTTACAGGCATCGGAATAGACATAGAAATAACATCTCCTGTCGACCACTTACGTTTTACAGGTATGTATCCCCCAATATTCTTTATCTTTTCCTCCTTACCATTAACTTTCACAACAGGCGAAGCAACCTTTATATCGTCAGCATAAGAATAGAGGTCTCCGGGAATAAAACGGTCGGACGCCCATGTGGGCACTCGCAACCATAAAGTGAATTCTTGATCAGCTACTGAAGGATTCACAGTAATCGATACATCACCTGAGAAGGGATAGGATGTTTTCTGAGAAAGGGATACTTTGCCTGAAGGAAGCGTTACCGATGCATCACTGCCGGCATACAAGGCACAATAAATATCATTGTCCGTATGAGAATAGACCATTCCTGAAATCTGTGGTATTAGCCTTGCCATATTAGAAGGACAACAAGCAGTGCCAAACCAAGGTGATCTTCCCGCCCTGCCATGATTGAAAGCTTTCCTACCATCGGCCTCAAGCACATTAACGTAAAAGAATTTATTTCCTTCAAGGTTTACACCTGCCAAGACATTATTATAGAGAGCTATTTCTGCCACATCCAGATATTTCGGATCTCCTGTAGCAAGATACATTCGATAGTTGAAAAGCACATTCCCCACTGCTGCACATGTTTCATCATATGTATCTTTATTGGGAAGTTCATATGCCGGGCCAAATCCTTCGATACCCGGAACAGCTCCCAGACCTCCGTTAATATGCATCTTTGAGCCAACATAATCATTCCAGATATCCTGAAGAGGTTGTAGAAGTGTTGTGTCTCCGGTCTCCCCCATCACATCTGCCATTGCTGAATATAGATACATAGCACGTACTGCGTGTCCACTCACCTCATGCTGCTGTCTGACCGGAAGATGTTGTTGAGAATATGCAGCTCCCATAACACCGTCTGAATCTTCCGGAATGAAAGACACTCCTCTAATATCTATGAACTTACGTGCCATATCAAGATAGAGAGAATCCCCGGTAGCCTTATACATTTTTACAAGGGCAAGCTCAATTTCTTCATGACCTGGAGCCTGATTAACAGGTTTACCATCATTATAAGAGGGATCTCCAATAAAGAATACTTTATTAATATGCCGGGCACTACGCTCAGCCACGTCAAGCCATTTACGTTTACCCGTAGCCTTATAGTATGCAACTGCTCCCTCATACATGTGTCCCATATTATAAAGTTCATGACTGTGAAGCACGAAAGAATACGGTCGTTCCCCGGTTCCCCAACGTCTCTCCATCATATCTGAAGGCACCTCAAACTGTTCATAAAGATAACCATCCGGCAATTGAGCGGCAGCTATTATATCTATAATAGAATCCATTCTTGCTTCGAGCACCGGATCGCGTTCCACTGCAAGCAGATATGCAGCTCCCTCCATTACCTTAAATAAATCTGAATCTACGTAACGTGCGAGAGGTTGCATCTTCTGTTTACGACCTGTTTTGAGATATTCAGCTGTTATGGCAAGATTATCTACAACGGGGCGGGTCTTATCCAGAGAAAAAGGTACCAGAACTTCCTTTTGAATCTGTAGTCTCGGCAACCAAAAAGAATCCGTAAGATTTACTTGCTCAAACGAGACGGCAGATAAAGTTTTCATCTCATGGCTATCAGAAGTGGAACATGAGAGTATCGGAAGTGACAATATCCCTATGAGTACTATCCGGCTAATCAACTTGAATTTCATGAAGATAGATATTAAAATTAACTAAATTATAGGGTTTACGCCAATTAACTTTGAATATTTCCATATATTTTACCGGAAGAATTCTTATTAATCGGTATCGAGTTTTCAATTTACTACAAAATTACAATATTTTTATGGGAATAACTAACTCACCGACTAATTTTCGTAATAGGTAATAAATAGTAAAATTAAAAATAAACTAAATTCTGATCACCAAAACTAATGTGCTCAAGTAGAAAACCCAAAATTTGGGGAATAAATCCGTAATTTGGGGAATTCAAGACTAAAAAAAAATAATAACTTTGCATCCCAAATAAAATCGATAATAGAATATAGATTTTAAAGTTTTTGGTTTTCTTTACTCATTGACTTATGGCACAACATCATGATTTGTCTCCTGTAGCCACCTCTCGGCGTCACATTTTTCTTGATGCCTTAAGAGGCTTCGCGTTATTGGGAGTTTGTCTGGCAAATTATCCTGAATTTTCACTTTATACATTCCAGACCGACACTACTATTCAAAATATGCCAAGTGCCCATATAGACAGTGTTGTAAAATTTATACAATATCTCTTGATCGACGGGAAATTCTACACTCTTTTCTCACTTCTGTTCGGGATAGGTTTTTCTATTATCATCTCTCATGCAATAGAAAGAGGAGCAGACGGACTAAGAATTTTTTACAGACGAATGTTCATACTTGCCATCATAGGTTGTTGTCACCTAATGCTGATTTGGAGCGGAGATATTTTATTACTCTATGCAATTTTAGGGATGATCCTCCCCTTATTCAGAAAGTTTTCTGACCGTACACTACTTTTTGTTGCGGGATTTCTTCTTTTGATTCCGGTCGTTATTGACTGCATCTGTCAAAAGCTTGGAATCTTTCTCGGGAAATATCCCTATGATAAATGGTGGTATTATGCAGGAGTATACGGGATAACTGAAGAAAATTTCGGAACTTGGTTGCGTGATGCATTAAGTTATGAGGATGTCTTTAAATTTCTCAAACAAGGAGCATGGGAAAGAATGTATGAATTTGTGGACGGCAATAGATATTTCAAAGTTTTGGGACTATTCCTTATAGGTTTCGTTGTAGGAAGAAGGAAATTATATGCCGATTTGGGAAAGCACAAATCCCTATTGAAAAAGATAGCGACTTATGGATTTGGAATCGGTTTGCCTTTTTCAGTTCTCTATGCGTGGAGTGCAATTAACGGACATCCTTTGAGCAATGCAGTCCACTCGGTTTTATATGCAGTAAGTGTTTACCCTCTCGGATTTGCATATGCCGCCATTTTAGGTTTATTTTGTATACGCCATGAACATCTGAGACTCTGGAAATGGTTTGCAGCTCCGGGTCGCATGGCATTAACCAATTATATAAGTCAATCAGTCATAGGTTTCTGGATATTCTACGGCATTGGTTTGGGTATCGGTGCTACCGTTGGCTTATGGGAGACGGAATTGATTGCGCTGGGCGTATTCATATTTCAGATAACTTTCAGTACCCTTTGGCTAATAATATTCCGTTACGGGCCGTTTGAATGGGTGTGGCGTATGCTGACTTATGGTAAATGGTTACCTCCATTAAAGTAGTTAAATTAAATCAAGACTCTTCGCGATCCGACAGGCTTCTATTGAATTTTTAACCTGCAATTTCTTGATTATTTCCTGACGGTGTCTGCTTACGGTATAAGGGCTGACATGCAACTTTTCTGCAATATCGGAAGTTCTCAACCCTTGATTAATATAAGAGATAACCTCGATCTCACGGTTACTGAGAATTTTCTTCCCGGAGCCTATAAGTTCATGTGAAGATCCGGTCAAAGAGTTAACCATTATACTTTTTCCCTTAAAATCGCAAAACATGGGTCCATATAGACACACCGCATACCTCACCTTTTTACCTTCTTCATCATACACATAATACATACGATGGAGAACATCAAAAGAATTGGTTGCAGACACTTTGAACCTAAGCTTTGACATCAAATAATAATTCTTCTTACTTTTGGGTACAGTGCGAAGGAAATGAAAAAATCTGAGCTCTGCAATAAACTTTTCTTCCCGGTCTGGTTCAGTCATCAGATCTAACAGCCTTTTCTCCCAAATGGAATTTTCATTCTTATAATCGGTAAGTCCTATCACTTTGGCAAAATCTCCCGCAAAAATTCTGCTTGTATTAAGCTGCAGATCGCTAACAACAGCAATTACATTTTCTAGTTTTGACACATACTCTGCATAAGCAAACACATCAAAACCTGAGACGCTTTTTTCTTGGGAAGCTTCCAGTTTTAATATTGAATCAAGCTTTTTAAAATTATCCATAAATGGTTATTTATAACCATTGTAAATTATTATTCAGTTAATTAATTTTGCAAAGATAAAAATTAAATTGGTTATCGGCAAAATGACTGAAAAAGAAAAGATGATCGCCGGGTTGCTTTATGATGCTGCCCAAGATCCGGAACTGCTTAACGATCGGTTGAGATGCAAGGGTTTATGCCGGAAGTATAATGATCTATATCCGGATAATTTAAGCGGACGTGAGGAAATATTAAA
>CAZXHO010000171.1:0-5345 GCA_964640365.1 uncultured Sangeribacter sp.
CGGATATAATCTTTCTTTAGCAGCAGCCACTTTGTCATCAGTTATATAATCGTCATAATCCATCATCTTGTCGATTATACCATTCGGTGTCAGTTCAATGATACGGTTACAAACAGTCTGGATAAATTCATGGTCATGGCTAGCCATAAGGATGACACCTTTGAATGCCTGTAGCGTATTATTGAATGCCTGGATGGATTCAAGGTCAAGGTGGTTGGTTGGTGAATCTAAAATTAGAGTATTGGCATCAGTGAGCATCATGCGTGCTATCATACATCTTATTTTTTCACCACCTGACAATACACTTGCTTTCTTAAGCACTTCTTCTCCGCTAAAAAGCATTTTACCAAGAAATCCCTTTAGATAGATTTCAGAAGAATCTTTGCTATATTGGCATAGCCAGTCTACAAGGTTGAGATCGGTTTCAAAAAAGGCACTGTTATCCAGTGGTAAATAAGCGGTAGTGATGGTCTGTCCCCAATCATATTCACCTGCATCCGGTTTACGGTTTCCGGTGATTATTTCAAACAGTGCAGTCATTGCACGGGGATCGCGGCTAAGGAAGGCAACTTTGTCACCTTTTTCTATTTGGAAATTGACATCATTGAAAAGCACTTCACCGTCAACAGTTGCCTTCAGACCTTTTACTTCCAGTATCTTGTTACCTACTTCGCGGTTGGGAGAAAATATAATTCCCGGATATCTGCGAGAAGAGGGTTTGATTTCCTCCACATTGAGTTTTTCAAGCATTTTCTTTCGGCTCGTGGTCTGCTTGCTCTTGGCAACGTTGGCGCTAAACCTTTGAATGAATTCAAGCAACTCCTTGCGTTTTTCTTCAGCTTTCTTGTTTGCAGCCTGTTGCTGACGCAATGCAAGCTGTGAGGACTGATACCAGAAACTATAGTTACCGGCAAAGAGAGAGATTTTATTATAGTCAATGTCGAGTGTATGGGTGCTGACAGCATCAAGGAAATGTCGGTCGTGACTCACTACAAGCACGGTGTTTTCAAAGTTGGCGAGGTAATTTTCAAGCCAAGCCACTGTTTCAAGATCGAGGTCGTTGGTGGGCTCATCAAGGAGTAGATTGTCAGGATTACCGAAAAGAGCCTTGGCGAGCAACACTCTTACTTTTTCATTAGCGCTCATGTCTTTCATGAGCATGTAATGACGGTCTTCCTTTATGCCGAGGCCACTTAGAAGAGCTGCAGCATCGCTTTCTGCATTCCATCCCTCAAGCTCTGCAAATTTTTCTTCAAGTTCGGCAGCTTTAATACCGTCTTCGTCAGAAAAGTCAGGCTTTGCATAAATTGCATCTTTTTCCTGCATTATGTTCCACAGAACAGTGTGACCTCTAAGCACTGTTTCAATTACCGTACATTCATCAAACTCGAAGTGATCCTGACTTAGAACTGAAAGTCTTTCTCCCGGACCAAATGTGACAGTGCCATGAGTGGGGGAGAGCTGACCTGATAAAATACGCATCAAGGTGGATTTCCCGGCTCCGTTAGCACCGATTATACCATAGCAGTTGCCACGGTTAAAGGTGAGGTTTACATCTGAAAAGAGAGTCCGTTTACCGAACTGAATTCCTAAATTGCTTACCTGTATCATTTTCTGTTGTTATCTTAGCTTTCTTAGAAGTTTGAGTCACTTCTTAATTAATTTGCAAAGTTACTTATTTTTTTATAACCGCTCTTAATAAATTACTTATAATTTTCTTATTATCATTATCGCGAATTTGTGAAAAGCATTCCCTGATTGCCAATCCTACTATTGTAAGTCAACGATAAAGGCTCGAGCTTTAGAATTCTATAAGATATTAATATATGTAATAATATTGAAGCGGGTATTATTATTTTGGAATAATTTGTCATTCTGAAAGCATGGTAGAGGCAGGGCTGATTCCCTCTACAAATCTTGACGGCAGTATGAGGGTTAGATATGTTACGATTAACACTCCAACATTGAGTAGGATGACGGCATTCCAATTAATTACTACAGGAACAAAGTCAATATAATATGAGTCTGCGTCCAATGGAATGAAATGTGTCTCTTTTTGGATGTACATGAAAATCAGCATTAGGGCATTTCCAATAAGCATTCCCCATAAGGCTATTCTTATAGCCAACCATATGAATATAGATCTGATTGTGGAAGTGGGTGCACCCAGGGATTTCATTATTCCAATGAATCTCTTTTTTTCTATTATGATTATCAGCATTCCGGATACCAGTGTAACGCATCCTACAATCATCATCAATATCAAAATCACTACAACGTTTGTATCGAGAAGATTTAGCCAGCTAAAATAATTGATGCCTTGATTGTAAGCATTATCCGTGCGATACAATCTGAAGATTCTACCGTCTGCCAATGCTTCATTAAGTTTTTGTTGCAGTTGATAGGTGTATTCATTGACCTTCTCAAAATTGTCTGTATCTATCTGAAGAGATGTGCCTTGGTTGCCGTCAATTAATCCCAATTGTTGGATAAGCGGTAGAGATCCGAAGATCATAACATCGTCATATTGGTCGAAATGAGAATTGTAAATACCCGTAATCTCAAGACGTCTTACACGCACGTCATCACTTATAAAATAAGTGTCGATTTTATCCCCGGCCTTTAGATTCAGCTGTCTTGCGGCTGTCTCGGAAATCACGACTTTATTTTTGTTCTCCTCCTTTGTGAAGTCAACTGTTTTACCTTGTATCAGATTATTTTCAATAAATTTTTTAGCTTTTTCTCCGGTAAGACCTTTAAGATAAACTCCTTTGAAATCAGTCTCCGTCTTGAGGATAGCAGGAATAGCTGCTTGAAGAGAGTAGTCGGTAATGAAAGGTAATGACTTTAGTTCAGTTTCCAGGGAGGGAGTCAATGTCATTATGTTATCTTCATCCGTCGTAATTGGAGAAACATAAAGGGAGATATGGCTATTGAATCCGATCACCTTGTCGCGGATTTCCTGTTTGAAGCCAAGAACAATTGAAATAGATGCCAACATCACGGCAACAGATAGGGCAACAGCAGCCATTGCCACAGCAACAGCAGGAGCCTTCTTGTTACCTCCCGATGAAAGGGAAAGCCTGCGGGCAATAAAAAAAGGATAGTTCAAAATCTAAAAATTTATTGTTACAGGAATGATGTTCTCTTAAGATGGATTATTTTTTCGCATAATTATAGAGATTGCATCAAGACTGAAATACAAAATTAATGAATTTTTATGATAGGATATGCTACAGAAAAAATATTTACATAAATTTTAAAAAAATATTTGGTTAATAGGAATCCAATTGCTAATTTTGAGATTGAAAAACCGACATATTGTCGGCACCTTATTTCTATATGCCGGTAAAGTTAAATAATTTACTTTACAAAAGAATCGGAAACTAACCTTAACCATACAAATGGAAGAAAATCTAACAAAAACATGTCTTCATGACCGCCACGTAGCATTGGGCGCGCTCATGTCGCCATTCGGTGGATTTGACATGCCGATCCAGTACGCAGGAATCACTGAGGAACACAATGCTGTAAGAAACAACGTAGGAGTATTTGACGTAAGCCACATGGGTGAAGTCCGTGTGAAAGGTCCCGATGCCTATAAATTCGTTAGCCATATTTTCGTAAACGATGTGACAGGCGCACCCGACGGTCAGATTTTCTACGGAATGATGTGCTATGAGAATGGTGGCACAGTTGATGACCTTCTTGTTTATAAAGTTAATGATGAGGAATATTTCTTGGTTATCAACGCTTCCAATATAGCAAAAGACGTGGAATGGATTCTGAAGAATGCAGAAGGATTCAATGTTGAAATTACAGACCAGAGCCCTTATTATGGAGAAGTAGCCATCCAAGGACCAAAGGCTGAGGAGACTGTTGAGAAAGTTCTCGGCATTCCTGTAAAAGATATCGCTTTCTATAATTTCAAGACTTTCCCCATTGATGGAGAAGAAGTTATCGTAAGTCGTACAGGTTATACCGGCGAAGACGGTTTTGAGGTTTATGGAAGCCACGAATATATCAAGAAAGTTTGGGATAAATTGATGGAAGCCGGTGTTCAGCCCTGTGGACTCGGATGCCGTGACACTCTTCGTTTTGAAGTCGGTCTGCCCTTATATGGCGATGAACTTAGCGCTGATATCACTCCTATTGAGGCAAGTCTCAGTATGTTCGTTAAACTCGACAAGCCTGAATTTATCGGTAAAGAGGCTTTGGCAAAACAGAAAGCTGAAGGAGTTAAACGCCGCATAGTAGGTATCGAACTCGAGGGTAATGCAATTCCGCGTCACGGTTATCCTGTAGAGGTTGATGGCAAACAAGTGGGAGAAATTACAACTGGTTACAGAAGTATTTCAACAGGAAAGAGCGTAGCTATGGCAATGGTTGATAAGCCTTACGACAAACTTGGTACTAAAGTTGAAATTCGTATCCGTAAGAAAACTTTCCCGGGTACTGTCGTTAAAAAACGTTTCTACGATAAAAACTACAAAAAATAATTTTCCAAAAAGAACATAAATTTAAGTTACAGATATGAGCAAGATTTTGGACGATCTGCGTTATGCAGATTCTCATGAGTGGGTAAAACTCGAAGGCGATATCGCCACAGTAGGCATCACAGATTATGCACAGCATGCGCTTGGAAGCATTGTTTATGTAGATATGCCGGAAGTTGGTGATGAAGTAACTCAGGGTGAGGACTTCGGTGCAGTTGAGTCTGTTAAAGCTGCCAGCGACCTTATCTCTCCAATCAGCGGTGAGGTGGTTGAAGTTAACGAAGCTCTTGAAGATGAACCCGAACTCCTTAACCAGGATGCATTTGCAAACTGGATCATGAAAGTGAAAGTGTCAGATCCTGCTGAAGTGGAAGGCCTTCTCGATGCTGCCGCTTATGCTAAGATTTGCGAAGAATAAAAAATAATAATCCTTGACGGGGTTGCTCATGGGTTGAAATTCACCTTTGAGGAATCCCGTCATCGTTTTTCCACGGCTTATCTATCAGCCTTACTGAATTACGAATAACAAATAAAGAAACATGTCAGATAAATTTATGCCCCATACCGAAGCCGACATACGTGAAATGCTCGACAAAATCGGTGTGGCATCAATCGATGAGTTATACGGAGACGTTCCTGAGGAAGTGATCTATCGTGAAGAATATGACATTCCCTCCGCCATGTCGGAGATTGAGCTTAGACTTCATTTCAACGAACTTGGTGCTAAAAATAAGTCGCTGACTATCTTTGCAGGTGGTGGTGCTTATGACCATTATGCACCCTCCACAATCGCACATCTTCTTGCAAGAAGCGAGTTCTATACCGCATACACTCCTTATCAGCCTGAAA
>CAZXHO010000172.1:0-5343 GCA_964640365.1 uncultured Sangeribacter sp.
CTAAAAGATGCTTTAAATACAAAAATAAATGATACTCAGGTAATTTGGGGTTAAATAGCTTATTTCTCTTAATAAGAGATATTTATACTATTGCAAAGTTACAAAAATATCTTGTAATTTCCTCATTTTGTTGGCAAAATAATTCATTTATCACTACTTAGAAGACATCGAAGTAAAAAATGTTTTGAAAAAGCACATTTATAATTGTAATATTTTATTAAATATCAAGCACCTAGGAGACATTCACATCTCTTATTAAGAGATACTAATTATTAAAAAGAAAAATATTGCTAATATCACGTTCTAACAACCTAAAGAAATAAATTATTTACTAATACTTATAGAATATAACTATGGCTAATCATATATTAATTGGGATAGGAGGCACAGGATATAAAGTGCTTCGTGAGTTCCGCAAACGTTTGTGGGCGGAGGAACCGGATTTAGTAAAACGTCAAAAACTCCCAATACGTTTCCTATATGTTGACTCCGATGAGGAAACTAAGCCGGAGAAGCTGATGGGGAATGAGGATCTTCGTGTAAATGGTCAGGATACAGCTATTACGCCGGATGAATATTTGAACATTAAAAACGTTGATCTAAATTCGGTTTTTGCTAATTTATCAGGATATCCTAATTTACGCCATATAATTGGTAATGGTGAGTTTATTAAATCTTGTTTAGGTGAAGTAGGAGCGGCAGCAGGTCAGAAGCGCCGTGCAGGACGAATTCTCTTCGCAGCAAATGCTCGTGAATATTTAAGCAAAGTTAAAAATCTGATTGCAGACCTTCAGCATACTATTGGGAATGCCAATGACCTACGGATATATCTTTTTACCGGACTTGCAGGAGGTACCGGATCCGGTGCGATAATTGACGCAATAGCCCAGTTAATAGCTGACGAAACTCTTGCTAATTCCAAAATAGAAGTATTTGCTATGCTACCTGAGCAACTTCCGCCTATTGGGGCCGATGCCGGAAGGTATCATGCTAATGGCCATGCTGCTTTGAAAGAGCTATCAGCACTCAACGTAGGAGTATTTTTACCGGCAGATGTCGTAAAGGGCACAGAGCATATAAATCTTAGAAACACCATAGATATGAAACAATTCGGATTGACGGTTTATACAAACGTTAACCGCAATGGTGCTGTAGTAGATTCTTATACAACCTTACCATCCTTGGTTGCTGATGTGCTGTACTTCCGTATTTTGAGTCCCTTAAACGAGTCAATCTACAAACTGAATAAATATTTCATTAGCGAAAACCGCCCTAACTTCTTAGTTGAATACAAAACCAATACTAGGGAAGGGAATTCTCCTGAACGCGCCCGTACTAAAGCGGTCGGATCGTTTGGAATTAAACGTGTTCGCTATCCTGACGATAGGCTTATGTCTCACTCTTCAGAGACAATAGCACGTAATATTTTAGAGATAATTTCTTATCTTAACTATGATAACGATGCCGGCTTTATAAACGAAGCCCCAAAAACGTCAAAAGATTATTCCGAATATCTTAATAGAGCAAATCTTAAAAACTGGAAACTCTCTGATGCCGACCTTTCATTAAGTGTGCCCATCCTTCCACCTGTAGGTGGACGTATGCCGGAAACATTTGATAAATTCTGGGAAGAGGTTAGCCTTGACTATGATCATAATACTGCCAAATCTATGGGACACCCTCTCCAAATTCTTGACCAGTATTTTGAGGAACGTTTCAAAGGAGAGCGTCCGGAAGATTCCTTCCGTGAAGAAAAAGGAGTAGAAGCTTATTTTAGCAACAAAGCGAGCGAGCAAGTAATTACAGATAGTGTAGCCTCTATAATCAATAAAATACGTAAAAGTCTTTTTAGTCAGTGGCAACAGGGTATTTATTCAGCATATGATGTTCGACAAATCACTGAACAAATCCTCCATTTATTACAAGATAAAAATAAAAGTTTTGAAGAACAATTAATTAAGCTTGAGGATTTAATTAATTCATGTAAAGCCGAACGTGACCTATTGCGAGAAGAGTATAAGAATATTGGCATTATTAATAACTGGTTAAGACGAACAAAAGAGAATATATTTTTACAATATTCCCAAGAACTCGCAAAAGAATATTCTGCTAGAACTCTAATGACTTCTATGACAGTTTTTCAACGCCGTCTTCTACCTAAACTTATCCAGCAATTTGTAAATCTACAAGCGGAAATACAGACTTTTGTAGGGAGTTTACAAGATAGCATAAAAGAGTATAGTATGCTTATTGGTACTAATACTCCTGCAGCCGATCCCGACCTACGTGCTAATATGATTGAAGTTGGAGACATATCTCGTCTCAATAAGTTCGAAAGCAGTTTGCTTCATGATCGTGCCAAGATGGAAACAATGGCACAAAAATTTCGTGATAGGATATCTGTAAATGCAACGTCTTCATTTGAAAAGATTTCAAAATCGCTACGTAACATTCGTAAACTTGACGAAATAGCAAAATCAAGTCTTGGTGACCTAATTAAAACTTATCATAACGAAATGTTACAAAACAAGCCGGTACTGGGTCTAAATGTGCTGCAACAACTATATCATATGTATGGAGATAGTGAAGATGCCATAGGACGTTTCGCTACTGCCATAGTAAGAAATAGTGAGGTTTTTATCAATCTGAATGATCAGGAAATTAACAGAATGATGCGAAACACTGAAAATCCAAATTCTACACAGGCCGCCGGACCCAATACTATCATGCTTGTTGCAATACCCAATATAAAAACTGATGATGTTGAATTACAACAATTCGTTGAGACCCTTCGCATAAAATTACGTCAAGCGTTTAATACCTCAGAGACACGTGATTTCGTGCTTATGGAATCCCCTCGTGCTGATGAAATTACTGTTATTTCCTATCAGAATCTCTTCCCAATACGAGCCATCGATTATATGCCTTTCTTAAAAGGTAAATATGACACACTTATCGATAGTAATAATGAGACGACAAATATCTCAAACAAAGTGCTCCTTCATTCAGAAGGAGATGGCTCAAGCCTGCCCCCACTTTTCGGTGAAGGGGAAGGACCAAAAGGTGATGATATAATAAAGTATATTTTTCTTGGAACAGCATTAAATCTCTTCAAACAAGGAGAAGATGAATATGGGAATATAGGCTGGGGAACAGTAATCACCGATGAATTCGGTGTTGAAATGTTTACATTGCTTGCTGAGAAGTTCACCGGTTTACTTTCTTCTCCCGAACTCACTCCCGAACTGATATCTGAAATCTCTGAGAAGATTGATAAACTTATAGTAATTCCGCGCCATGTCAACGAAAAATCTAAAATGGCCCAGATTATTAAGGATCTTATGAAAAATGTTGTACTTCCAGAGTCGGGTTCTCCTAACGGTGAACAATATAAACGTTATGCTGCTCAGGCTAAAAATGCACTTCAAAAACTTAACTAATCGAAACCAAATATGTCACCTGCACCATTAAGGCGTCCTATTGAAAAGGGCAATATAAAAAAGGGTATTTGTGAGAATCACAAATATTATAATGCAGATACGGGAGAGACCGGAGACTGTCCAAAGTGTGCTTCAAGAGAGATACAAAGCGTAAACATAAAACGACTCTCGGATTTTAGGTGTTCACAATGTGGTGAACGTCTCACAATTGTAAAGGAAACTTTCGCATGGAAGAAAGTTCTTTTATATACGATTCCAGCATTAGTTATTATTGGTCTTGTTCTCATATTTATGACAAAAGTTACAAATAATGAAGTAGACTTCAATGATGATGATGCTGAAATAACGGTTAGTGTGTCACCTTCTACATTAACAGATACTGTTGGAAATAAAGTTACCCTTGTTGCGGAAGTCATTCCTACAGATTCCCCTGTTAATTGGATCTCTTCTGACAATAATATAGCCACAGTTAATGATAAAGGTATTGTCACACTCCTCACAAAAGGTGAAGTGACAATCACTGCTGTTGTAAACGACTCCATTACTTCTTCCTCCCTAATTACTGTTATCGAAAAGGAGAAACCTAAAATTTTAGGAGGAGCTGCTTCAATTTCCGGTAATACAATCACTTTCCATCGCAGATATAAACTCGATCTTCATACTTTTGATGGAGATATACTTATAATTGGAAAGGGTGATAAGATTAAGGAGGCAAAGATTGAAAATGGTCGACTCAAGAGTGGTATCTATGTAAGTTCTTATGGCGAGGAAAGATATTTAAGTGGCTTAAATACCAGGATATACTGATAATGGATGTATTCAAGAAATTCTTTCTTTTAATAACACTCATATTTGGTTGTTTTGGTATAGGTATGTCCGGTCCGGCCAATTCAACCATAGATAGATATGGGACTGAACGGTTACGTATAATTGCCGATTATACCGGAATATCATCTATTATGGATACAATTGCAGATGGTGAATATTATGGGATATTGAGATGGAATGAATATCCATTGAATATCACTGTCAAAAATGGTGAAGTGAGGCATATTGGCATTCAGCTTTTCTCTGCATTGGATCGAGATTCAATGCCTTCATCTCCGATCTACGATTTTTTAGAGCGTTATCTTCTTGAGACACAACTTGAGAATGTAAGAAAGAATTATATACCCCATCATAGTAAAGCAGATGAGATAATAGTAGAAAAAGGGAATCTTAAGAGTTTGTTCAAAGTCTGTGGAGATTCAACTATAATGTTTTCTTCAATCCTTCACAATGGTCGCAGATACAGTGTAAGTTGGTCAAGAAAAGAGAATGACATCCTCAAAATTAGTTTTCCGGCATCTAACAGGCTTCTACGTGGATATACTTTTGATGAAGGTGTAAAAAGAATTCCAACCAAAATCCTATACACTGACCAAGCAACGAGAAAATCTCTATCCATAAATAAAGGTGACCTCGAATTATGTGATTCCACTCGTGGTTCATATTTTATAAAGAAAGGTGATTACTGCATAATTCCTTCAGTCAATAATGACAGATACTATTTTGTAAATGATTCGATCACAGACCTTATATATGGCTCTTCATATCCTATAGAAAGTCTGTCCAATCTATTGGTTACAGGAGAAATACAAAATGGGTTTACAGCTAACTTAAGAATGTTACGCTATGGCGGAAAGATGGAAGAATTCAAGGTACCCCTTAATTCTCTAATTAATTTTTTTATTGATGAAGAAGGTTGCATACCCTATTTTGGGTTAAAAGGATATAATACGGAAGAACATCGAATTATAGCTCTTTATGAAATGGTTCACACCGATACCGGAATCGAACATTAGATGAGTAAATAATTTGATACAGATCTTCTTATAACCAAAGAAGGAGATAAAGACATTAA
>CAZXHO010000173.1:0-5335 GCA_964640365.1 uncultured Sangeribacter sp.
ATGAGCTTTGCAAACTGGAAGACAAAGACTGTAGGTTCTTATCAGGGTACATCTCCTATCGATGGTGTTCTCGAGATGCCACGCGACGTGTCAATAGTCGACATGAAAGATCTCAGCAGCCCGTTCAATACCCCTGAGGCTTACTATACACCTTATGGTATCACTAACCCTTACTGGGCTATCGCCAACAACAAGAACGAACTTAACGGTAAGCAGACATTCGGTAAACTTCAAGCCGATATTTTCCCGGTAGACGGACTTACACTGACCTACCGATTCGGTTTCGACTACTCTGATTACGATCAGAAACAGGGTTATCCCCAGATTGATCTTGACGACGCCCTTATCAATGAAGACTACGGTTATGCTCCAAGCAACATGAACCAGGCAGGTTATGTGTATGCATATTACAGCCGCCGCTACGAGCTCAACCATGACTTCCTCGCAAACTATTCAAAACAGTTTGTAGACGATCGCCTTGACTTGGGTGCTACTGTGGGTTTCAACATTAACGAACGTGCATCAACCTATATGAACGGTGAGACTGACGATCTTGCCATCAACTCAGGTTTCTGGCATCTCAGCAACGGTGCAACCCGCACCACTCTCGGTGAAGGTCAGAGCAAGCGTCGCCTCCTCGGTCTTTTCGGAGATGTAACAATCGGTTGGGACAACTTCCTTTATGTTGACCTTACAGCTCGTAACGACTGGTCATCCACTCTTCCCAAAGGGAACAATTCATTCTTCTATCCCGGCGTGACATTCAGTGGAATATTCACCAAGTTCATTCCAGCCAATGAAGTGCTGACATTCGGTAAAGTTCGCCTTGCTTATGGTAAGACAGGTAACGACGCCTCCCCTTATTACACTGCTACTAACTATTCACAGGCTTCTACCAGCGGATACTACGGAAGTGACATTATTAAATTCCCATTCAATGCAGTGAATGCATTTATGGCGTCTGCCACAGCCGGTGCCACAAGTCTCCGCCCGGAGATGACCTCTGAGTTTGAGGTTGGTGCCAACCTTAAATTCTTCGGTGGAAGAATCGATATCGATGCGTCATATTATAACCGGGTAACAGATGATCAGATCTTCACACTTCCTGTAGATCCGTCAACCGGTTTCAGCTATCAGGTGATCAACTTCGGTAAGGTTCGCAACCGTGGTATCGAATTGATGCTCAACACAATTCCTATCCAGACACCCAACTTCACATGGGAACTCGGATTCAATTTCTCAAAGAACTACAACAAGGTTCTTTCTCTTCCTGAAAGCCTTGAAGGTGGCAAGGTATCAATCTATAGCTTCTCCGCCGGTAACGATGCAGTTTACATGTATGCGGAACAGGGCAAGGCAATCGGTGAATACTATACATACCTTCCTCAGTTTGTAACAGATGTCAACAGTCCTTACTACGGCTCACCTATCGTTGACGGCAACGGTCAGCCGCTCCTTAGCACTGATATTAAAGACACCGGCTTCAGCATGAACCACAAATGGACAGGCGGTGTGACCACAGCTCTCACAGCTTACGGTGTAACTCTCAGCGCTGCTTTCGATATCCGTTACGGTGGCAAGATGTTCTCACGTACAAAGAACCTCATGCAGTTCACCGGTAATGGTATCGTGACAGAAGAAAATGAACGCCGTCCGTTCATCATTCCTCATTCAGTTGTAGCTAACAGCGACGGAACCTATAGCGAAAACACCACTCCTATCTATGTGGCAAACAGCAGCTTCCAGAATTATTTCAACAATTATGGTTGGGGACACGGCGGTCTTGCATATCTCACTGACCGTACATACTGCAAACTGCGCAACATCTCTCTCAGCTGGAGTCTTCCGCAGAAATGGATGAAGAGCATTTATCTCAACGAAATAGTGCTCACCGCCTATTGCAACAATGCTTTCATATGGACAGCGAAAGAGAACCGTTATGTCGATCCGGAGTCTACAACCACTGTTGGTTCAGGTGACCTTGGTTATGGTTTCGGTGAAACCTACACCAATCCTTCGTGCCGTACTTTCGGTTTCAACCTCAAAGTAACTTTCTAAAGAATCATCCGCAATGAAAAAGATATTATTGACAGGAGTCGTGGCTTTGTCGCTCTCTCTCGGTGCATGCGACAGTTATCTCGACATTAACGTGAGCCCCAACTCTCCTTCTGTAGATAATCTGACACCCGACCTAATCTTTCCGGGTGCCGAAATGGCATTTGCCAATAGTTACAGCGATTATTTCCGTATCACAGGCGGATATTTCGCACAGCATTATTCTCAGTTCTTCGGAACTTCAAACTATATGGACTACAGGCAGTTTATGCAGAGTGCAGTCCGTTCGAGCTCAACATTTTCCAACCTCTCAACGCGTACGCTTCAGAACCTCTCAACAGTTATAGCCAAGGCAAAGGAAAGTGAAAGCTATGGAACTATTCTCGCAGCTACAGTGATCCGTGCTGCAACATATCAGGCGTTCATCGACTGCTATGGCGAGATTCCTTACAGCGAGGCTCTTGACATCAACAACATATCTCCCAAGTATGATGACGGAAAAGATGTTTATGCAGGAATAATCGCTGAACTTGACGAGGCTATAGCCAATGTCAATGGATTGGAAAGTGTATGTACAAATTTCCTATTGCCTGGTGCAAGAGCTTCTGAATGGGTGAAAGTGGCAAATGCCCTTAAGTTGCGTATACTAATGCGCGAAAGCAATGCAGTGGATGTAAAAGGCCAGCTTTCAGCTCTTATAGCTCAGAATAATTTCCCTACTTCTGACGTAACATGGGCAAACTGCTGGAAAAACGAAAGCGGACAGGCAAACCCATATTATCAGGAGGAATTTGCAACCTATTTCGGATCAACCCAGCAGAACGTGATCCTTAATATAGCTCTTCTCGCCACAATGAATGCGGCAGACGATGCACGTCTTAAGGCTTTCTTCGATCCTAACATCGATAAATCTGAATATACAGGCGGTGTTTCAGGTACCAACTTCTCCACTACAGCTTCTTATAAGGCAAACTACTGGTGCCGTCCACACATGGAATACAATTCTCCCGTTTATCTGATTACAGTATCGGAAATCGAATTCTTCCTTGCTGAATATGAAGCAAGATACGGTTCAGCTGCGGCTGCTAAAGCGCACTATGAAGCAGCTATTCAGGCTTCATTCGACACCGCAGGAGTTACAGGCGTGGAAACAGTTCTCAACGCATTCCCTTGGGATGATTCAAACTGGGCAAAATGCATCGGTATCCAGAAATGGGTGGCTCTCTCCGGCATAAACAATTTCGAGGCATGGTGTGAGCTGAGACGTCTTAAATATCCTGCATTCGGCGATGTTACAGGCGAACAGATCTACAATGTACTTACAGACGCCTACAATCCTTCGATTCTTGAGCCGGGTACACTTTATACCCCTATTCAGGTTAACGGAACACTCGGAAATAACAAAGTGCTTCAGCGCTGGCCTTATCCCGAATCATCAGCAAACCGCAATAGTAAAGTTCCCGATTACAAGGGAGATGGTACTCCGGTATTCTGGGCACAATAATTCAAACGTTTTAATTTGTCTACAGAAATGAAAAAATATATTTCAACAATGGCTGTCGGTCTTGCTCTCGTGGCTCTCGCCTCATGTAGCAAAGACACCGAAGGATTGACCGGCATTACCTACTATCCCGTGCTGGAGCTTGACGGTCCTATCTATGATTCCGCCGTAGCCGGTACTCCTTTTGTGGAACCGGGTTATACAGCCACTCTCAACGGCGAGGATTATAGCTCGAATGTGGTAGTATCAACAAAGATGGATATCAACAATCCTAAACCGGGATATTATACCATCACCTATTCTGCTACTAATTCCGATGGATTCAGTGCTTCTGCCGTGCGCTATGTGCTTGTGTCTGATCCTAATGATCCGGTTAGCGGATATTATACCACAAATACTGACAGCTTCCGCGATTATAATGGCATAATATACTACGGTGGCTATAGCGAAGTGATATATGCAAACGGCGACGGCACATATCATATTTCTGACCTACTTGCAGGATGGTATGAATATCGTGCGGGTTATGGAAGCAAATATGCACTCGGAGGCGAGATCAGCGTGGCTGAAGACGGTAAAGTAGAACTCATTAAGAGTTACCTCGAGGGCTGGGGGGATTCTGCAAATTATATCTCTGACGGATTCTACGATGCATCAACAGGAACACTTAAGTATATAGTTAGCTATACAGACTATCCGTTCCTATTTAACGTTACTCTTGACAAGAACTGAAAAAGCTGAATAATGATGAAAAAATATATTAATTACGCACTACTGCTGATGGGCATCGCCATTTTCAGCTCATGTAGCAAAGAAGACATCCCTATGACTTCTACCGTAAACCTCGCGGGAGAATGGATGGTGACTGTCGATGTCATCGATGGGAATGATGTTTATGAAGACGGATTCGGACTCGGACAGATGTTATGGCTAACCTACAACACCAATGCCGACAATGGTACTGAGATTTGGCTCGATGACACCGCAACTTTCTGGGAAACAAAAGTTAAACTTCCCTGTGACGTAAATACTCTTACATTCGGTAGCTCGACTGCAGTTCCAAATGAATATTATGATTGCGATGTTACAGTTACAGGTGGTAAAATCACTTTTGGTGGCGCCGTGACTCCTTCCGGAATGCCGGCAGACAAATTTGAATGCTACATAACCTATAGTGACGATCCTGACGGATACACATACTACGTACACGGTTACCGTCGTACAGGTTTCGTTGCTGACGAGTAAACAATCATACTCCCATAAAATGGCTTCCGCGTCGGCGCGGATGTGAATCTACCGCCGACGCAATTTTCTCATACGCGATTCCCTCTCTCCTCATTTTTTCCTAAAAAGGTATTTTACTGACTCAATAATGGGAAAATGCGCATGAGAAAATTGGAAGCTATTTATAGGAGTAATACATAATAAATCCGGAGTTCTGAACTGATAAAAAGTATTCAGAAATCCGGATTTATTTTTATTATCTTCAATTTTTTATTTTTCTTGAAGCAATTAATTATACACATTATCCACTTATATTCATCTCATATCATCTTTTATTCGACTCTTCCATCAGTTAAGCATAAGAATGCAATGAATTAAGATAATTTACTCCAAAATAAGTCATTATTATAGAAAGAATGGCAACCATCAGATAGAGATGAAAAAATGCATGGCTATTTCTTTCTCCAATATTCCCCCCAGTTCCCGTTGTTTCCAAGTATTTTGAATTTTCCTTTTTCGGAAAAGTACGGCAAGCGAGACATTTTTTAGAATAAA
>CAZXHO010000174.1:0-5329 GCA_964640365.1 uncultured Sangeribacter sp.
CTTGAAGAAGTAGGACATGATACCTACCATCATACAATGTTTGAAATGCTCGGCAACTGGTCTTTTGGCGATTATTTCAAAAAAGAAGCCATAGACTGGGCATGGGAATATCTTGTAGATGTTCTAAAACTCGATAAGGACAGGCTTTATGCTACTGTCTTTGAAGGGTATGCACCTGAAGGTCTTGAACGAGATAATGAAGCCGCAGGATATTGGGAGAAACATCTTCCCGCATCTCACATTATTAACGGCAACCGTCATGATAATTTCTGGGAAATGGGAGACACCGGTCCATGTGGTCCTTGTAGCGAAATTCATATTGACCTTCGCTCGGAAGAAGAGAGAGCTAAAGTAGATGGGGCATCTCTTGTGAATAAAGACAATCCACAGGTGATAGAGATTTGGAACCTGGTTTTCATGCAATATAACAGAAAAGCTGATGGGTCGTTGGAACCACTTCCGGCAAAAGTTATTGACACCGGAATGGGATTTGAACGCCTTTGCATGGCTCTTCAAGGGAAAAAATCAAATTACGATACCGACGTCTTCACTCCCATTATCGGTGTGATTTCAGAAATTACCGGTCTTAAATACGGAAGTGATGAAAAAGTAGATGTCGCAATGCGTGTCGTAGCGGACCATCTGCGCACTATTGCTTTCTCAATTGCAGATTCCCAACTACCCTCGAATGCAAAAGCCGGATATGTGATTAGAAGGATTTTGCGTCGTGCCGTACGCTATGCCTATACTTTCCTTGATCGAAAAGAGGCATTCCTTTATCTTCTTGTAGATAAATTAGTGGAGCAGATAGGTGACAGCTATCCTGAACTTAAAGCTCAGAAGGAACTCATAAAAAAAGTGATCAAAGAGGAGGAAGAATCTTTCCTTCGTACCCTCGACAACGGTATCAAACTCCTTGATTCTCTTATCGAAAAGGCTAAATCCTCAGGATCTACGGTTCTATCGGGAAAAGATGCATTTGTATTGTACGATACTTATGGATTTCCCCTTGACCTCACTGAACTTATTCTGCGCGAAAATGGCATGACTCTAAATCAAAAAGAGTTTGACGAAGAGATGCAAAAACAGAAGACCCGCGCAAGAAACGCAGCCGCTATGGAAACCGGCGACTGGACGGTGGTAAATAATGGTGAACAGGAATTTGTCGGATATGATGAAACTTCTGCTAAAACAAAAATCTTACGCTATCGTAAAGTCAAGCAAAAAGGCAAAGAATATTATCAGATAATTTTATCTAAAACTCCATTTTATGCCGAAATGGGTGGTCAGGTAGGCGATCGCGGAACCCTCACTTCTGAATCCGGGGAAGTAATTGAAATCTTTGATACAAAGAAAGAAAATAATATAGGAGTTCATCTATCCCATAAAATACCGGCAAATCCTTCAGGAGAATTTGTAGCTAAAATCGATGAGAAAGCTCGTGCGGCAACATCAGCCAACCACTCTGCCACTCACCTCATTCATGAGGCTTTGAGAGAAGTATTGGGGAATCATGTAGAACAAAAAGGTTCTTATGTATCTCCGGATTCTCTGCGATTTGACTTCTCACATTTCCAAAAAGTGACACCGGAGGAGCTCAGGAAAGTTGAACATATCGTTAATAGCAGAATCAGAAAAGCCATGCCTCTTGAGGAAGCACGGGAAATGCCTATCGAAGAAGCAAGAAAACTCGGTGCCATGGCTTTATTCGGAGAAAAATACGGCGATAAGGTTCGAGTTGTAAAATATGGTTCTTCAGTAGAACTCTGTGGTGGAACCCATGTTGCCAATACCGGTAATATTGGTATGGTTAGAATCGTATCAGAAAGTTCTATAGCAGCCGGTATACGAAGAATTGAAGCTCTGACTGCAGCCGGTGTTGAAGATATGCTCGACGAGCTTCAGGATACGATGAACGATGTTTCTTCTTTCCTCGGCAATGCTGCTAACGTGAGGACAGCCGTAGAAAAGGCAATAAAAGAAAATGCCGATCTTCGTAAGCAAGTGGAGGGATATATGGAAGAACGCATTCGTAATGTAGCTACCGAATTGATTAATGGAGCAACAATTAAAAATGGAATAAAAGTTTGTACCCTTAAAGGTATCAGACTCCCTGAGGTTGTTAAGAATATCGCATTTACAATAAGGAAAAATTCTCCTGAACATACTGTATTTATTGGAGCTACAGTGAATGCAGAGAAGCCTTTACTGACCTTAATGCTATCGGATGATATCGTAAAAGAAGGATTCAATGCTTCTGTTATAGTACGTGAAGCTGCAAAACTAATAAAAGGCGGTGGCGGAGGACAACCTTTCTTTGCTCAAGCAGGTGGAAAGGATACAGACGGTTTATCTGCAGCAGTAGATATGATTGAATCACTTCTTAAGCTATAAGCATAAACACAAAGCAGTAATATAGCATTTCCTAAATACGGGGGACTTTGAATTTTCGAAGTCTCCCGTTATTTATTTATATTGTACTTTACTCTATCGGCAAAAGATTTATAATAATTTCAAACTTTTACCGTAACATTTCGCAATCTCTATTTATGAATAAAAGATTTCCTCTATCCAATGGTATTTATAAAGCATATAAAAGGAATTTTTGACAAAATAATACATTATGAAAATCTAAGATTTTTAATTAATTTTGTCCTTATGAAAATATTTACGACAAATAAATTAATGGCATCTATTATCAGTTGTTAAAAAGGTGACATTTTATTTAGAGAATGCTATCGATTGAATTATCTGAATTTTATTCAACAATATGAGTAAAATTAGACAATTCGAACTAAGTTATATCTAAATAATGTAATATTTTAATGATTTATTTGTCAGATTAATAAAGCGATTAATAATAATCTTATTTATGATGGAAAGAATATTAAAAAAGGTCATGACCACATCTTTGCTATGTTTTCTCTTTGCTGCCTTTACCATAAAGGCGGAGGCTGAAGAATATGTAGTAATCGGAAAGTCTACAAAAGTATTTGATTCTGCAAATACAAAAGGATATGTGACATTGAATTCTAAAAATGAAGAAGTGTCTCTGCAACCCGGTATGGTGTTTAAAACACTCGAAGCTTCTAATGGCTGGCATGTAATTGAATATTCTCCTGGTCTTAGAGGTTATCTTTCACAACAGGCTACTTCTAAAAATGTACAACTTCCTAAAGCCGGTGCTTATACGGTGTCAAATGCAGCTAATCAGACAATCAATATCTCAAATAATAATAACAGTTGGACTGCAAATATTGGTAGTAAGACTTACAAAGGCACTCCTTTTGGAAATATAGTTATCTTTTTCAATGAAAAAGATCAGCCGGCTTATTCTTTGGCTGACATCGGAGAGGGATCCGTAGTATTCTCTTATGATAACGCAGCAACCGGATTCTTTTGATAACCAAAACGATATCACTTAACCTTAACACAAAAAAACATCGGTTATACAACCTTTAACAGTCTTTTCAGGTTTTATTTATAATTAAAAGACAAGACTATGAAAAAGACTATTTATTTTATCGCAGCAATTTTGACGTTTGGGTCAATAAGCGCATTTGCTCAAGACAATAATAAAAACGGCATAGAGCAAACCTTCGAAAAAGTCAAGACCGAGGTAAGTAAAGACAGTAAAAAGGTTAAGGAGACAACTGTTAAAGTGTATGATAATACAAAGTCAGGCACAAAGAAGATTGTCGGTAAATCTGAAAAAGGCGTAGTTAATACTTATGATAAAACCAAGAAAAAGGCTAAAAATATCTACACTAAATCTGAAAAAGGAGCTGAGAAAGTGATCGACAAAACCAAAAATGGTGCCAAAAATGTTTATACCAAATCGGAAGAAGGGATTGTTAAAACCTATGATAAATCTAAAAAGGGTGTAAGCAAAGCATACAAAAAAGTAAAAAAGGACACCGGTAAATTTTTTGAAGAGGCAAAAGAAAAATTGGATAAATAAATCCTTGAAATCTCTTTTTACAGATCACATATAATGCAAACAAAAATGATTTAAGAGGTTATATCAGATATAACCTCTTATATTTTGCTCTGCTGTATTCTCCCATGCACAAGCACGGAAAATATAAAAGGTCGATTCACATCGACCCTTTATATTTTCCATAATACTTTTTAACTAACCTAACATCATGAAACGATTTTCTGATATTATAACATTACAAAGAATAATTTTGTTTAAACAAATTCTAAAAAATTCTTTTTCTGAATTTAATTGGGAAGTCAGATCAGCTCTTACGTTTTTTATGTAAAAAACCTCCTCCGAGCCAATATTGTCCCTTCTTTTGAGTCTGCTTTCCATATTGCACAGCATGTTGAGGACAACAATGATAGCATGCAAGACAGGAACAACAATTGTTTCCCCATATAGGTTTCTTATCAATCATATTTATATTCATCATCGGACAATTTGAGGCACACGAACCGCATCCGATGCATTCTGAAGTTGCATACCATTTTTTGGGGTATATTCCATATTTTTTAAATAATGGATATACTAATTTGGTCTTCAGACCCGGCAGGCTCCCTCTCACAACATCTTCAACATTTCTATGCGTCCGAATACCATTTGCAACCTCCTTTATGCGACTTTCCATATTAAGAAGTTTTTTCTTTTCAAGTTCGGATGAGTCTATATTAAAACCCGGCAAAAGCACGTAATTATTTGGCATTATTACACTCCAAATGGATTCAGGAATAATACCCTTTTCCGATAATGCCTCCTTGAACATTTCCGGAGCCATTGCCACTTCATCGCCGCATACCATGACACACCACACCGGAATTTGTTTCACATTTATCTCATTATAAAAACTTTCAGGAAGGTTTTTAATAAAATCCAGCACTATCGGTGGTACTCCCCAAGAATAGATGGGAAATACAAAGCCAACACTATCTCCCTCAACTACCTCTTCAGTTACTTTTATCAAAGGAATAAATTTCAAGGATTCATTGATCAGTTCAGAAAGATGTATAGCGACACTTCTTGAATTACCCGTTCCGGAAAAATAATAGATCATACGGTTAAGATATAATTAAAATCACTCATCATAAGTCATCAGAAAGAACGATTTCGAAATGAAATTCTGAATCAAATAATGGAAATTTTTAACTTGTAATGGAAATTTAATTAACAGTAAATATTTTAAATATGAGCTCTTTCAATAACTCATATTCATTTTGAGTAGATTCAATACCCTTACTTTGTGCGTCATATTCCCGGAGAGCATGAATAGCTCCAAGGGCCATTTTAGCATTATAATACTGCAAGCCATCGCGATAATCTTTTAAGGCATATTGATTTTTAAGTTCT
>CAZXHO010000175.1:0-5307 GCA_964640365.1 uncultured Sangeribacter sp.
CTCTTCTTCCTTATGTAACCGACTTGATGAAATAATCATTTTTTAACCCGACAAAGACTATCACGATGAAAATCATACTTAAAGAAAATGTAGCTGAATTAGGCTATAAAGACGATGTTGTCGAAGTGAAAGATGGTTATGGACGTAACTATCTTATTCCTCAGGGAAAGGCAATCATTGCATCTGCAGCTGCTCTTAAACGTCTTGCTGAAGATCAGAAGCAGCGTGCTCACAAGATTGCAAAAATCAAACAGGATGCTGAAGAGGCAGCTGCTGCTCTCGAGGGCGTAAAACTGACTATCGGTGCCAAGACAAGTTCTACAGGTACTGTATTCGGATCTGTTAATGCACTTCAGATTTCTGAAGCTCTTGAAAAACTCGGCCACAATGTCGACCGTAAGATCATCTTCCTTAAGGAACCTGTAAAAGAAGTTGGTGTTTACACCGCTACTATCAAGTTCCATAAAGATGTAGTAAAAGAAATCGAATTCGAAGTTGTAGCTGAATAATACAGCTCTAGTGAAATAGGCTTGTGCCGATTTTACATAACAAATGGCTCCATGCGATTTTCGCATGGAGCCATTAATATAACTCTTAGATCAGGAATTAAAAGACCATTTTATTTCGGTGGGAATTGCAATTTAAAAGATAAATCAAGAAAATAGAGATACCAAAAGCAAGATCCAATATTATCTTTCGGAACAAACTTCGATATTATGTATAATTTGACCTAATTTTGTAATTGATGTTGTTGATTGGATAAAGAAGTCAAAAAAAATGATTAAATTTGCATTTTAGGGATGTCCGACTTGGCTTCTTTTGGTCAGGCATATCTATTATAGAAAATATTAAATCAAAACATATATGAAGTTCAATATCGACGGAAAACTGTTCCAACAACAGTTGCAGGCAGTCAATAAAGTCATAAACGCCAAAAATGCTCTTTCAATTCTTGATAATTTCTTATTCGAACTTGAAGGGGAATGGCTTACAATCACAGGTAGTGATCAAGAGAATATTGTAAAAGCACGCGTAGCCGTGATGGATTCTGATGGAGATGGTGCTGTGGCTGTGCCCGCCAAGAGCCTTCTTGAGATAACTAAAGAGATTAGCAATCAGCCTTTAACCTTTTCTCGTAATGAGGTAACCGGTGAGATAGACGTGGAGTTTCTTAACGGACGCTTCCGTTTCATGGGTATTAATGCTGACGAATTTCCCCGCGGAGAGAATGCTGAAGAGGATGCCACAATGCTTACCATCCCCTCTTCTGTTATTTTAAAAGGCATCGAGAAAACAATATACGCGGTTAGTACTGAAACAATCCGACCCATGATGACCGGTATCTATTGGGACATTCATGAGGGAGATATTACTTTTGTGGCAAGTGATACTCATAAGTTGGTAAGATATATCAATACAGAAACAAATCCCGGTATCACCCGTGGGTTTATCATGCCCGCCAAGCCAGCATCTATTCTAAAGAGTATTTTAGGAAAAGAGGAGCAGGATGTGGTAATTACTTTAGGGAGTAAGGGAGCTAAGTTTGAATTCGGGGCTTATTCTCTAACTTGCCGGTTTATAAAGGGTAATTATCCTAATTATAACCGTGTAATTCCTGAAACCAACCCATTTGTCCTCACCGTAGACCGTGAGGCATTCCTTAACGCGATGCGTCGTGTCGCAATTTTTGCCAGCAAAGCCTCAAATCTTGTGAAAATGGAGATAAATCAATCCGGACTGAAGCTCGCAGCACAAGATTTGGATTATGGAACATCTGCGCAAGAAACTATTATATGTGATTATGAGGGCAACGATATGGTGATCGGATTCAATTCTCTGTTTACTGTGGAAATACTTAGTAATCTGGGTGGAGACTCAGTGGTAGTGAAGCTATCCGATCCTGCTAGACCCGGTATATTCGAACCGCTTGAGCAGGAACCGAACCAAAATATAGTAACCATTCAAATGCCAATGCAGGTATTGGAATAAACTTTCGAAGGAGTGTTTATTTTTTTCGTTTACCTGTGGTACAAAGTGTTAAATAGTTAAGAAATAATGAAGCTTAATCTTAAGCGGCCTCTGATTTTTTTCGACCTTGAGACTACCGGAACTAATGTAACCCACGACAGGATTGTGGAACTTTCTTATATTAAGGTTTATCCGGACGGAAGAGAGGAAAAGAAATGTCGCCGGATAAATCCGGAAATACCAATTCCCGCAGCAAGTACTGCCATACATCATATCACGGATGAGGATGTGGCGGGAGAGCCAACCTTCCGACAAATTGCAAAGTCTCTTCTTGAGATTTTTGAGGGCTGTGACATAGCGGGTTACAATAGTAATAAATTTGATGTTCCGGTATTGATGGAGGAATTTGGAAGATGCGGAATAAATTTTGACATTACCGGACGCCAGTTTGTAGACGTCCAGAATATATTTCATAAAATGGAGCAACGCACACTCGTTGCTGCCTACCGGTTCTATTGTGGAGCTGAACTTGAAGATGCCCACAATGCGCTTGCCGATACCCAGGCCACTTATGAGGTTCTTAAAGGGCAATTGGATAAATATCCCGATTTGAAAAATGATGTTGAATATCTCGCAAAATTTTCATCTATCGGAAAAAATCTTGACCTTGCAGCGAGAATCGTTCTTGATGATAACGATGTGCCTGTGTTTAATTTTGGAAAACATAAAGGTAAAGCCGTAAAGGACGTTTTGCGCAGGGAGCCATCTTTCTACGACTGGGTGATGCAAGGTGATTTCCCTAAGAATACAAAAGATGTTTTAATGCAGCTGAAATATAAATACTCTAAGGAACGTAAGTAGGATTAATACGAAAGAATTGTCTTATTATGTTGAAAGGAAAACATATTGTTCTGGGAATAACCGGAGGGATTGCTGCTTATAAATCAGCCTATCTACTAAGGCTGTTGATTAAGAAAGGGGCCGAAGTGCAGGTTGTCATTACTCCAAATGGTAAGGAATTCATTACCCCTGCCACTCTTGCAGCGTTAAGCGGGAAACCAGTAGTGAGTGAATTTTTTGCAGCCAACACAGGGGAATGGCACAGCCATGTAGATTTAGGACTCTGGGCTGATCTGATGGTGATAGCCCCCGCCACAGCTTCATCAATAGGGAAGATGGCAAACGGAATAGCAGATAATATGCTCGTTACCACCTATCTTTCTGCCAAAGAACAAGTGATGGTAGCACCTGCTATGGATCTGGATATGTGGCGTCATCCATCTACTAAGCGCAATATAGAGACCTTGAAAAAAGATGGTGTGATTATTGTAGAACCGGGAAGTGGAGAACTTGCCAGCGGCCTTTCCGGAAAAGGCAGGATGGAAGAACCTGAGAAGATTGTCGAAAAAATTGAAGCTTACTTTTCAAGTAAAGAATCTCTGCATGGGAAAAGAATACTGATCACGGCAGGTCCAACCTACGAAAATATAGATCCCGTCAGATTCATTGGAAATTATTCAAGCGGAAAGATGGGATTTGCATTGGCAGAAGAATTTGCATCGCGAGGAGCGGAAGTTTGCCTAATTGCCGGCCCTGTTAATCTGAAGGTTGAAAATCCAGACATTAAGAGAATCAACGTTACTTCCGCTATGGAAATGTGTGCGGCAGCGCTGGAGGAGAGTGAGAATGCCGATTGTGTTGTATTGGCAGCGGCAGTTGCCGATTATGCCCCCGAAACAGTTGCTGACACCAAAATTAAAAGGGAAGCTACCGGAGATATGACTTTAAAGCTCATAAAAAATCCTGATATAGCTGCCACTCTCGGTAAATCCAAGCGACCCGGACAACTCCTTGTAGGCTTCGCTCTCGAAACCGATCATGAAAAGGAGAATGCAATTGCCAAAATCAAAAAGAAAAATCTTGATTGGATAGTGCTTAATTCCTTACGTGACAAAGGGGCAGGATTTATGACTGATACAAATAAGGTGACTATTGTTTCGAGTGACGGGACATGTTTCCCATTTGAAATGAAAAGTAAACGCGAGGTGGCGAGCGACATAATTGATACTATTTTTAAATAGTTGGATCGCTTTTTAGAACAGTTCAAGATCCGTAGGGAAAGTTTATTATAAAACAGAAAGAGGTTAAATTACCTAACATTGATAATAGTGAGGGTACTAAAATATATTACAAATCTAATACTATTCATCGGAATCTTCATTGTAAGTGATTTTTATGTGGAAGCACGTGAATTGAAATGCAATGTAGAGGTGAACAGTGATTTGATAGAGGGTACCAATAAAAGTGTTTTTAATGCGTTACAGCAAAGTATCAGTGACTATCTGAATGAAACCGAATGGAGTAATACTACTTTTTCACCTACAGAATGGATAGAATGTAATTTCTTTTTAACCGTTAAGGAATACTCAGGAAATAAAATTTCGGGTGACCTTCAAGTTCAATTGGTTCGTCCGGTTTATAATAGCACCTATACCACTCTGCTTTTTAATTATAAAGATACTAAAATAGAATTTGATTACAGAGAGGGAGATCAATTAGTTTTTAACGACAGGGTATGGGATAATAACCTGACAGGAATTTTAAATTTTTACGCCTTTTTATTTTTGGCATTGGATTTCGACAGTTTTTCATTACAGGGAGGTCAACCATTTTTTGATAAAGCCGCCTCTATAGTGCAACAGGCTCAGTCAAGCGGAGAAAATGGCTGGAAATTATATGATGACAGTCGGAGTAGGGGAGCTGTCCTAAGTGCTTTCACCGATCCGTCAACGAGGGCAATCAGGGATTTGATGTATCAATACCATCGTAAAGGTCTCGATGAGATGGCGACAAATCCGGATAAGGGTCGTCTTACTATTACTAAATCACTGGAAACAATTAGTGAAATTTATGAAAAAGCGCCGATGTCTGTGGTTTTGTCATTGTTTCGTGATGCGAAATTGGATGAACTGATTAATATTTATTCTCATGCTCCACAGTCAGAAAGGGAGAAAGTATATGAAATTCTCCAGACGGTTTTCCCCACTGATTATGATAGACTTGAAAAAATCAGAAAACCTGATGAAAAATAAATAAAATCTAATATAGAAGGATATGCTGGAAAGTCTGATTATACAAAATTACGCTCTGATAGATGACTTAAGCCTGAAATTTTTCCCCGGCTTATCTATCATCACGGGAGAGACCGGTGCCGGTAAATCCATTATGCTCGATGCCCTGTCTTTGCTTCTTGGAGAAAGAGCAGAGACAAAAGCTATTACAGACAAAACACGCAAGTCAATTATAGAGGCTGTTTTTTCTAATCCCGACCCACATCTT
>CAZXHO010000176.1:0-5293 GCA_964640365.1 uncultured Sangeribacter sp.
AGTTAACACCGCCGAAATAATTACGCACTGTCTGGACTGTTAGGTTCAGCTCGTCGGCTATACGATGGGTGGAGCCGTCAGGCAGACTGTCTTTGAGTCTGCGAAGCTCATTGAAGGTGATTGTCTTGCTCATGCAGATGGTATTTTTGAGGTTATACTTAAACGATTATATGTAAGTAACCGTCGATTTTTGATGTTAATTATGTTAGTTGCTGGTTTGCGATTGCTAATTTAGGTATTTTTTTGCATTCTACAAAGAAAAACCGAATTTTATCTCATGTTTTATAACATATAGAGGAATGCAATGGCTTCCCTCCACTTTACCCTATCTGATTTTATACTAATTGTCACGTTTCTAAATTGAAGCTCCGACGCTTTAAAATTCCACCTGTAAAGGGCCGCAGCATTAGTCCTTTAGTCTTTTCGATATCCGTTCTCTCAGATGATTTCCAAGTCATTCACTGTCACCCAGCCGAGATAATCGGAGTTAAGTCTGACTTTATACCACGTGACATTTCCCTCGGCATCCACCTCCTCTGAAACTATTCTCACCACTGTGCCTTTGGTTAGGATAAGGCCCTTTTCTTTGTCCGGAGAACTGCCGGGCTCGGTTTGTAATACAGTTTTGAACGGCATCAGCACTCCTTCCTCTTCAGAATTGAAGGCATTGGCGCCCATGAATGCAAATATCAAAAACACTACACTTGCTCCGATAAGCACTATTCCGCCAAAGAAGCCTATCTTTCGGAGTAATACCCTGCGGGTAAAGATATATAGCGCCACACATCCTACAAATAAGATGAAAAACACAGCTGCCCAACTTGCCCATAAATTGGATGACACATTACATGCCACTGATTTATAGACTGATTGAAAGAATGAAGGTTCATCCTCTCCAACTTTGTATCGTTTCCCTTTTTGTTCTGCTTTATTGGCATCTTCAACCCTGCTTGAAAGATAGTTCAGATTGGCATTTATGTCTTTATCTGAGGGATTAAGGCGGTGAGCGCGGCGGTAGCACAACATGGCGTTGCCGTAATCACCTTCCTGAAAGTATGCATTCCCGAGATTATATAACAGATCTGAAGACACTCCCTCATATGTGGCTATCGAATCATAAAGCATAATTGCTCTTCTATATTCTTTAGCTGCATAAGCGGAGTCTGCCTCCACAAGAGGGTTGGCAGCAAATACAGGCATAAAGCAACTTATCGCCAACAAGATGGATACTATAGCGCTTTTAGTGTTCATTTTCTACAGATTTATTTTTGAAGGCACCTTCAAGATCATTAATGGTCGTAACACCGCGGTCGTAGACAGGTTGCATGTCTGCCTTGGTTGATGCGGGTGCATATTTGGCAAACTCACACTCATCTATAAGCGAAATAAGCTCTTCGATCTCCTTGGCAGGAATACGTCTCTCCGACAACTTGTCGCTGACGTTCTGACGATTGAGCTCAGAAGTAGGCATCTTCAACTTATCGCCGAGATAACCCCACAAAGCAGCCAACATCTCATCGTAGAATGAATCGATTTCATTCTTACGCATACATTCGGCAGCCTTCTTAAGACGCTTTCTCGCCATTTTACTTGCCTTTCTACTCTTCACTGCAAGGAAGTCGGCATTGGCTTTGAGATAGGCACGGTAGTAGGCTGCTGAACCAAGAAGAATCAACACTGGAAGCAGATACAGGAGCCAGTAAGCGAATCGCTCTACATAAGGAGTATGATTGTGTGAAAGTTTACCAACCGGCAGAAGATCGGATTTGAAAGTCATTTTACCTTTTGTCTGCGATCTCTCGGATTCCTTACCCTTACCAACGTTGATCGTATAGCCCTTGGCCTGTGAGGTTTCATATTTACCCGTCTCGGGATTGAAATACACAAGATCAACCGCCGGAATCGAGAATGTGCCGGACTCAAGAGGCATAAACGAATAGTCGAACTTTGCCGTGCCGCTTACATTTGTTCTTCCTACTGAAGCATTGACATCCGGTGTCGGACTGTAAACTTCGAGTTCGGGAGGATAAAGAGCGTTGAGATCGGGAAGCTTGACATATTTAAGGTTTCCTGTTCCGGAGACTGTATAGACAATCGATGCGGCCTGATTGCTCAAGAAGTTTTGAGAAGGCAGATCTGAAGATATGGTAAACTTACCAACACCACCAGAGAAATTTGCTGGCACGGGTTTTGGAAGAGACTTGACATTAACAGTCAGATCGTTTGGAGTGACATTCAACTGCAACGGTTTCGCCACCGACATGCTTCCCCAGAATGGATCGTGATAATATTCCCTTTCATCGACACTTACAGTATAGGTGTTGCCTATTACCTTGAGTTCTCCCTCCATTTGTGGGAAGATTATATATCTGGCTATAATTGCAGACGCATAGGTCTTACCCTGATATGTCTCGTAAGTAAGAGAGTTGGAGACATCTTTTGACTCTTCGACAACAAAGCCTTAAAATTTCGGAGCTGCAGTAGCACCTATAAATTTAATGGCATCGTAGGTTGTGTAGAGTTTAACGGTATAAACCAACGCCTCCTGCTCATAAGCCGATGAACGTGACACTTCCGCTTTAAGGAACAAATTGCCGTCTCCCTTGCCGATGAATTTAGGGCCTTCAGAACTGTCGTGACGGTTGTCTGCCTGTGGTGCCGCTCCGGCTGACGGAGACTGAGGTGCCGCAGCGCCGATGGTGTAGCTGACTGTATTACTGGTGACTCCTCCAACAGTAATCGGACCGAAAGTATACTGACCCTCTTTCTGAGCTCGCAGTGTAAGAGTGTAGGTATAACTGAAGCTTTGCGTGGTTTTCCCGTTTATGCTTGAAAATCTTGAACTTTGTCCTGTGCGGTCAAAATACATCACTTTTGCACCGGGCACAGAAGACGGCTTTTCGGGAGCATCATCAAGATCTGATATCTCGTAATAGATATAAAAAAGATCCCCGACAGCAATTTCCCGCCTTCCTCTTCCGCTTTCAACAGAAAGCCTTACAGAGGCTGCATACGCATAACCGCTGCTCACAAGCAAGATTAAAAGAAAAACGATATGTCTAAATTTCTGTATCATCATTATATCTTCTTCAGATTTATACCACTTCTTTGTCGCATCCGCGACACGTCAAGTATCTTCCTACGCGACACGTCAAATGTCAATAGTCTCGGGAGGAGGAACGTTTTTAACAGCAGCTTCACCTACAACAACTTCCAATGGGGAAGATTTTACGGTGATATATTTACCTTTCGTCGAATCGAAGTAGGAGAAAGGAATAGGTTCTATATTATAAACTCCCTCTTTATCTGCCGTAAAGATACATTGAATTTCTATTTCGGAACCGAGACTGCCCTGCTGGATGAAAAAATTACGTTCATCAGTCATAGATTTGAAGTGCAACCCGTTGCCAAACGATTTGGCTATCTCTGGAAGAGTGATTTCAGAAAGATCCCCTTTACCGGAAATAGTGACCGTAACTTCTGAATCTTCTCCAGCAATCACCTCTCCCTTTAATTCAAGCTCCACATCAAATGAACCTATTGCACCTGAAAAATCTGCAGGGCGGTTTTTCTCGGGAAGAGCATCCACTACAACCGAAATATCCGGTGCAGAGAGTGCAAACATTTCAATCCGATTTCCTACCGTGGGTCCCCAGAAAGGATCGTTTATAGTAATCATTCTGTTGACCCCTAATTTATATTCCCCTCCACCGATCTGATATTTGCCTTTGTTATTTGTACCGACAAAAAATCTATCAATCACGGCTGAATAAAAGATCTTACCGTTCTTTTTCACTTCATTCAGATGGGAATCGGGAGCGGAGCGTGTAAAATTAAGACCTGTGAAAACCGGATTGTTTATCAAGTCAATACCCGCAATATCCTGATCGGGTGAATAAAGCACCACCTCATAAATCAGTCTCTCACCCTCTACAGTATGGTTTCTGTCTACCCTTACCTCAAGAAAGGGCGCTGCCTCATTCTTCTCAGCTTTCTTTGGATAAACTGAAAGTGAAGTCAGCAACATCAACGCTGTAAATATGACATAAGGGAGATTCATTTACCAGTTTTTACGATTGCGGTTTCTACCGGTGCTCTTGTCGCCTTGATTGCCGGTGGTGACACGTGCACGGGTTTGATTCTCCTTATTCTCCATTGCTTTTAGAATCTGATCGGCAGTCTGCTGGTTGATGTCCTGCTGATTCTGCTGCTGATTCTGCTGGTTCTGATCTTGATTCTGTTGATTTTGATCCTGATTCTGATCTTTGTTTTGGTCTTGATTCTGATCCTGGTTCTTATCCTGATTCTGGTCTTGATTTTGATCCTGATTCTGGTCCTGGTTCTGATCCTGATTCTGAAGCTTCAACTGTGTGATGCGAAGGTTGCGGCGAGCAGCCTCGTCGTCAGGATTAAGACGCAGTGCCTGCTTATAAAAATTCAAGGCATTGGAATAGTCTTCTGTATTAAAAGCGAGGTTGCCAAGATTATAATTTGCACGCGATGCAAGCATAGGCTTTTCTCTTCCTAATTGCGAAATCTGTTCCATTGCCTTTGCTCCCGCAGCCAACATATCCTTGGCAGCCTGAGTAGTATCTGAAGGATTTGAACCGAGTCGTATCTGAGAAAGCCCCAGATTGTAACGTGCTACAGCAGAAGATGGATTTTCCTTCAATGCCTGCTGATATTTCAAAAAAGCGGCACGATATTTCCCATCATTATATAGCTTGTTGCCCTCTGATATGTTGTTTCTTTCCTTACGTGTAGACTGATCTTGTGCATGAGCCACATCTACAGAAAGACACACCGCTGCAAGGACAGCAATAAAAAATAACAGTTTCCTTATCATTTTTTCTCCTCCTTTTTGAAAAATGTAATTTTATCGAGCCAGCCAATCTTTCTGTCAAGCACAAAAATATCTATGACAAGAATAGCGAGAGCAATCCAAACAAAAATGGCAAACAGTTCGTCATGAATAGCTGAAAAGCTTGATTCAAGAGCAGTTTTTTTGACAGTGTCAAGCTGTTTGTCAAGCTCATTAAGAGCATCCTTGTTTGAAGCGTTTACATAAATTCCCTTTCCGGCAGATGCAATTTCGGTAGCAAGATCCTCATTCAAGGCTGTACGAACCGGTTCGCCGGTTTCAGGATCAATCAGATAGCCACCTCTTTTCAATGGAATGGGCACCGGAACAGTTGAACCTAATCCCACCACGTCAAGCTGAATACCGTTTCTTGCCGCTATTTTTGCAGCTTCCATTACACTTGCCGGATCTTCAAGATCTTCAGCATCAGTA
>CAZXHO010000177.1:0-5272 GCA_964640365.1 uncultured Sangeribacter sp.
CATGAATTCATAGCCTGCGTCATCAGGAGCATCAAATACTCTCTTAGCCTTGATAATTGAACGTCCGAATGGATCGTCAGGTATCGGCTCGGGAACTACCTGAAGATATGTGGTGCCCTGAATAACTCTTGCCTCTACTACTCGTCCGCCTACAGGTGCATGCTGACGGTGGTAGTCGTATGTGTTAAGGAATGAGTGAGTCCAGTGACCTCCTTTGAAACGGTCTGCGTATGGGCTACCCTCAAGAAGTTCTTCGATCTTCCAGTCAAGACCTTTGATATCTACGTGTGAATCACTGTTGATTTCCCACTGTCCATCAAATGTACAATCTGCAGGAGATACGATAACTGAGTCATCACCGGGAGCTGCTATTGGACGGTAACCCGGTTTTGTGCGACGAGCGAAAAGCTGGTTGTAGCTCTTCCAACCACCACGCGGACGGATATACTCGTTCATGTTATAAAGAGGTGAAGCATAGAATGTACGCTCTGATTCGGGTGTGAGTGAACCCGGCTGATCCATCCAATTACCTAATTCAGTGACAAACTTACGCATCCATGCTGAAAGCGGTGTCAGAGGTTGCATCTGATCGTGAGGTACAACTGGATTCTGAAGTTCCTTAACTGGAGACTGATCAAGTACAAAATAGAATAGACATACGTGCTTGTAGACTTCTTTACCATACCTGTCCTCTACCGGAACCCAGCTCAACTGTGCGTTACACCAATCGATGTAGTCATCAAGATTCTTGATATCCTCAAAGCCATAGATGTTGTAGCTGATAGCTTTCTTTACAGCCTCTTCAAATTTGTCACGCCATCCATTTGAGTTAATCATGTCAACCAATTCCTGTACTACAGGATGCAATGTTTTTTCCATAATAATAATATTAATTAAGTGTAATTAGGGAAGTGATTTAATAATTTAACGAAACAAGGAAGAGACAAATAGCTTTCAGACTAAATTATGAATCTTCAAAGAATCGAGGAATAATCAAAACACACTCTTTTGTTCATTGTTAATTAATGTCCTTATAAAATAAAGCGAGTTTAAAAATTAATCGAGCCATGGTCTTCGACTAAATTCCAATGGGTTTTATTCTTTTAAGTACGTCAATATAACAATATAAATCTCACGATTGTTCACCGGGAAAAAGAAATAACCTGATATTTTTTTTAATTTTAGAAGAAAATAATTTTTATGCGTTATTTTATACCTTAATATATCAAGGGAAAAAAGATATAAATTAGGAGAATTAGACTTATAAATAAGAGAATTAGGCTACATAATCTTTATTATGCGTAGATAATTGTAAAGTATATAAATCTGAATATTATTCTTTTTTTATTTCCATATGCTTATTATGAACTAATGGGAGTGAATATTGTTAAAACAAGTAAGAGAATTTGAATAAAAATAAAAACCCACAAATCCCCATTAGTATGAAATATATAAACTCCGGGAATGGCAAAGTTCCTCTAATGTCCCTTATTGCTATCCTATCAATTTCGTTGGCAGTAAATCTGCCGGGACTGGCTATTTCTCCTATTCTGGGGAAACTTGATCAGGTTTTCCACCACGTTACTGAACTCGAGGTACAGCTCCTGACGGTATTACCTAATCTCGTCACTATTCCCTTTATTTTGTGCGCGGGTAAAATCTGTAGCGAAAGAAATCAAATTTTCGTACTGGGGTTGGGACTCGCAATATATACTGCCACCGGAGTGTTATACTTCTTTGCTTCAAATATGACTATGTTGATCATCCTGAGCTGCCTCTTAGGCATGGGATGTGGACTCATTATTCCTTTGGCTGCAAGCCTTATTTCACAAAATTTCGTGGGCAAAGCTCGTACTAAGCAATTGGGTATGAAATCCTCTCTCTCTAATTTCTCCATCATTTTTGCAACTATTTTCGTTGGTTGGGTGGCTGCTATAGATTGGCATTACTCTTTCTTTGTATATTTGGTTCCGGTCATTCCTCTGGTATTGATTCCATTCATGACCAATACTTATATTCAGAAACACAAGATTGTAGATTCAACTACAACTTCTGCTTCAAATTCTCAAACCGCTTCTACTTCAGCCGCAACAGCTTCTGCAAAAACTTCTGCACCCGTTGGACCGAGATTTACCGGGAAAACAGCTCTATGGCTCCTCATCGGCATTATGACAGTTTATTTCGTAATAACTTATGCCACTGACATGGTTAGCTATTACCTCCCCTTCTCAATGGAGCACTATCATTTCTCTACTGATGATGTTGGTGTCGCCACTTCCCTATATTTCGCTGGTATCACTTTAGGAGGCTTCTTGCTTACTTATGTGATTGCTGTGTTGCGGCAATACACAATGCATGTTTCATTTTTACTCTGTATGGTTGGTCTATTTATGGTAGGCTTCCTCCACGAATATTGGTCTTTCATGCTCGGTGTATTCCTTATGGGATTCGGTTATGGTGTAATCCAGCCGGTATTTTACGACAAAACTTCTGATCTTGCTCCAACAAAGGAAAAATCAACAGCTTATTTCTCTTATCTACTTGCCTGTAATTATGTCGGCATAGCAGTTGTGCCTTTTATTATAAGCGGTGCGGAGAAAATATTCAAGATCCACAGTGACCCAAATTTCGCAGCCGTATTCAACGGTGCTGTAGTTGGTGTCTTGTTGATCGTGGCAATAATAAAATGTAAGAATTTTGTATTCAAAGCAGAAGAAAAATAATAACATAAATATTAATCTTTCAATATATAAAATTATGAAAAACACTACTTTGATCATCGCTACTTTGGGGGCTGGAATATTGGGTGGTACTTTCTCCGCCTCAGCTCAACGAGACAACCGCCTCGAAAAAGGAGTTGTTTCTGTCGTCAACAACGACACTGTAAATGCATTAACTGTAGAAAAACGCCTTAAGGCTAACGCACCTCAGTCGCCTAATGATAATGGTCTGCCACGTTTTGCAATTGTAGGCAAGGATCATAAATATTATATTGGTGTTGGCGCTCAGTTCCTTGGTGAGGCAGTCTATGATTTTGGCGATAATATGCCGTCGCCTGTTCTGTTTACGCCTTCATCTATAACACCAAGCACTCCGGGCAACAGAGGTAACCTGAGATTCGCATGGCAGTCATCATCTGTCTATCTTAATGCAGTGGCTCTCCCCGGCACTAAAGATCAGATCGGACTTTTCTTTAAGGCTACTTTCTTAGGAAATAATAGTTCTTTCAGCTGTTTCCATTTCTATGCTAAATATCGCGGATTAACCGCCGGTTACACTAACAGTCTTTTCAGCGACGGGGCTGCCGAGCCTATGACAATTGACTTCGAAGGGCCTAACGGTTATCCATTCACTTTCCTTTTCACCGCTTACTGGACTCAGGATTTTACTAAAAACTTCTCCGGAGCAATTGGTATTGATGCTCCAACAGCATCCCTCACTACGGGAGATAAGACAGCAACCGTAAACCAGCGTATTCCTGCCATTCCTTTATATCTCCAATACGCTTGGGATGAAGGTAATTCACACGTGCGTCTTTCAGGTTTGGTTCGTCCTATGCAATATCGCAATCTTGTTAATGCCAAGAATGAAACACTTACAGGTGTGGGAGTTCAGCTTTCAGGTATGACTAAGGTAGCAGGACCACTTTCAGTGAGTTATAATGCTGCTTATGGTAAGGGTATTGGAAGCTATTTGCAGGATGATAACGGACTCGGCCTTGACGCGGTGGCAACAGAAAATGCAGGCGATATGGATATGGTAAAGAGTCTTGGTGTGACTGCCGGTCTTAACTGTGCAATATCACCAAAAGTATCAGCCAACCTTGTTTACAGCCACCTGTCAAACTGGCTTCCCGACAAGGCTGATATTCCTGACACACAATACCGTTACGGCGATTACGTAGCTGCCAACCTCATATGGAACATCAATAGTTTCGTTTCTGCAGGTGTAGAATACGACTACGGTCATTCAAAAGACTTCAAAGGTACCGGCCTCCACACCAACCGCCTCCAGTGCCAATTATCAGTCACCTTCTAACCCCCTCGCTTTAACCCTCTCCTTCGACTCATGGCTCTCCCACGAGTATGGCTCTCCCCATCCGGACTTTCCCTCGAGTAAGCCTCCCCCCGTCTGCGCCAACTCGAGTAAGCATCTCCCCGTCCGGGCTTCTCAAGAAGGACTGGAATAAAAATATTGAGAATAGAATATAAATAAAAGCTAAAACAGCGTTTATAAAAAACACCGATGGTAGCGCCGTATTAAAAAATTACGGCGCGCCTTCATTTAAACCCAACCCTAAAGAATCAAAAGAAGACCAATCCAAAGGAAGCCCAAAGCCCAAACGAAGACCGGGTCCAAAAGGAAGCCCCAACCCCCAAAAGCCCAAAGCCTCTTCCCCCGGTCCTGATTGTGGTCCAAGCGAAGCGAAGGGCCCATCCTTATCCAAAACCAATTTAAACTTAAATAACAATGCCAACCAAAACAACACCGGTCTTGCTGCTCACCGGCTACCTCGGCAGCGGCAAAACCACTCTCCTAAATAGAATCCTCACCAACAAAAAAGGAATCAAATTTGCCGTCATCGTCAACGATATCGGCGAAGTAAACATCGATGCCGACCTAATCGCCAAAGGAGGCGTAGTAGGCGGAGACGATGATAGCCTCGTTGCCCTCCAGAACGGTTGCATCTGCTGCACCCTCAAAATGGATCTAATGCAGCAGCTTGCCGACCTAATCAAAGGCAACTTCGACTATATTGTAATTGAAGCCAGCGGTATTTGCGAACCGGAGCCTATCGCACAGACAATCTGTTCAATGCCCGGCATGGCGCCCCAGCTCTGTCGCGACGGCGTCCCTGTGCTCGACTGCATCGTGACTGTTGTCGATGCTCTCCGACTGAAAAGCGAATTCGCTTCAGGCGACAAGCTTACCTCAAAAGAAATCGGCGAAGAAGACATCGAAAGCCTTGTGATTCAACAAATAGAATTCTGCAATATAATAATCCTCAACAAAATTTCTGAAGTTACTCCCGAAGAAGCAGAACACATTAAACAGGTGATTCGTGCCCTGCAACCAAAAGCAGAGATAATAGAAGCCGACTACTGCGACGTAGACCTCGACAAACTCCTCAACACCCATCTTTTCAACTTCGAAAAAACCGTGACGGCTGCCACATGGATCCAAGAAATAGAGAAACCTCTTGAGGAAATTGAAAAAGAAGAGCACCACCACTACAGCCATCACCATACCGAAGAAGAGCACCACCATGAAC
>CAZXHO010000178.1:0-5268 GCA_964640365.1 uncultured Sangeribacter sp.
GTGTGCAGATGCAGAAAGCAGCCGAGGAACAACGTGTGCAGATGCAGAAAGCAGCTGAGGAACAACGGCAGGTTGCCGCCCAACAGCGCGAACAGATGAAGAAGGCTGCCGCCCAACAGCGCGAACAGATGCAGAAAGCCGCAGCTCAACAACGAGAGGTTGCCGCAAAACAGCGCGAACAGATGAAGAAGGCCGCCGCCCAACAGCGCGAACAGATGCAGAAAGCCGCAGCTCAACAACGAGAGGTTGCCGCAAAACAACGTGCCAAGATGCAGGAAGCCTCAAAAGGATTTATTTCCGACTTACGCGTACCCGTAAAAAAGTTCAACAGCATAAAAGTTGATGGTATAATCTCAATTATATTTACACAAGGGCCTTTCACCGGTTATGCTGAAGTTTCTGGCGATAAGAAAGCCCTTGATAAGCTTGTGTTTAAAACGGATGATAAAGGTATTCTTAACATCGGCTTCAAGTCTTCGCATGGCAACGTGACAGCAACCACCACAGTCTATGTCACTGCTCTTGAACTAAAAAATATATACCTTGACGGTCTCACTACTTTCTCTTCCCAAGAAAATCTGCGCCTTGACGACCTTCATATCAAAACCAATAGTTTATCTAAAATAGACCTTAACTCAATCACAGCTAACAATCTCACCATAAATGCAGAAAGTCTTTCCAACGTAAAAGTGCTGACGGCTGAGGTAGAGACGATAGATATAAGCGCTTTAGGGTTATCAGAAGTCTCGGTCAAGGGAATAAATGCCAATGAAGTGACGGTCAAAGCAAAAGAACAGAGTAAAATCCAATTGGCAGGTGAGTGTAATTATCTGACAAGTGAAATCAAGAATATGCATAGATCTATCAACGATGAGTATTTAATCGTAAATTACACGTCCCGTAGTATGAATGAAGATGACAATATGTTTCTTTCCTCATATTCCGACAACGTTAAAACCGATAGAACAGCATATGCCGACAACAGTTATCTAACCACAAGTTATAATGACGCTGTGAAAGAGAAACGAAATAAAAATGATAATTCGAAAAAAATATCAGACATCCGTATCCCTGTAAATAAATTCAACAGCATAAGTGTAGGAGGCATCATAGAGGTGGTTTTCAAGCAAGCACCCTCCACGGGATACGCTGAAGTGTCAGGAGATAACGAAATTCTTAATTATCTTCAGTTTAGTTACGACAACTCAACCCTACACATTGGATATAAGGATACACCGAATAATATAAATTCAAGAACTGTCATCTATCTCACCAATCCTGTCATAACTAAAATAAAAGCTTCTGATGCAACCAATTTTTCCGTTCCCGGAAATTTAAATGTAGATGAGATGGAAATCATCACACAGGGTGTTGCCCATGTTGATATTGCAGCTATCACCGGAACAGATCTAACCATTAATTCCTCCAACGCTTCGAATGTAAAAGTTCTGTCAGCAGAGGTGTCGGATATCACAGCAGAATCCGACGGAGCATCTACTATCAAAATTAAAGGGGTTGCAGCATCTAAAGTTAATGCAAAAGCAACTTCGGCATCCACTATCACCCTCACGGGAAGATGCAATTATAAAGACACCAACGCCTCTTTCCCGGCCTCCATAAAAGACCAAGGGCTGATAATTGAAAGCATTCCGGTGATATTCAGCGGGAAAACTCCGGGGAAATCAATGCCCCGTCAACTATAACACCACCTTGAAATTAATCTAAAAATAATAATCAATAATCTAAAATTATGAAAATAATGCGTCACCTGCTAACTTATCTTTCATTAGCAGCCCTCCTTCTTGTAGGCTGTTCCGTATCAGGGAAAACAACGTCGATAGATAACGACAATAGCGTAACATACATAAATAAAAAGGTTCAGATCGGCAATTTTTCAAAAATTGATGCTGCCACAGGTATAAAAGTAGTATTCACTCAAGGAAAGGCAACCGGAATAGCACAAATATCGATGCCAAAAGAAGCAGAGCCATATCTGAAAGTTAAAGTTATCAATAATATCCTGTCTATCAGATATGAAGGACGTAGAAATTCAAATATAAAAGGTTTGACAACCGTCACTGTGGTTTCTCCGGATCTACAGAGCGTGGATTTATCATCTGCTGCATTTCTTGAGGTTAAAGGAAACATTGATGTTAACAGACTCTATATAGGTCTTTCCTCGGCTGCCAAAGCTCACTTCAATAATATTGTAGCCACCCGTCTTGATGTCGATCTCTCAAGCAGCGGAAATGTGGAGATATCTTCAGCCAACTTAGACACTCTGGAAGCTGAACTATCGAGTGCCTCAAGTATGTCAATACAGAAAGTTCTCGCCACATCTTCCGAACTCGATGTTTCAAGCGCAGCAAAAATAACTGTCAACTATCTGCAGGGTAACACACTTGAGACAGAATCCTCCAGCGGAGGCTCGATATACGTAGGAGGTATTGACGTTAGACTGGTAGAGGCTAATGCAAGTTCAGGAAGCAAGATAGTTCTCAGTGGTAGCTGTCAATCAATCTCTACGGACTCCTCTTCGGGTGGAAAAGTTGACAAGTCAAAACTTTCCGTTGGAAAAAGCGGGAGGAAACAGACAAGTAGCCATTCTCCCATATTTAAACCATAAACCGACTCTCATTCATAGCTTGGAATACATAATGTTAAATCCGATAATAGTGCATCACGGTGCACTATTATTTTTTATCCTATTCAAAATGTTGCAAATAAGCACTATTGGTAATAAAAAACATAATTATTTTTCATTTTCATAAACTTCTGTATACCAAAGATAGTTATAAGTGAAAGATTTATTTTAAACTGAATGTAAAATTATAAAAGGTGATATTATGAAAATGAAGAATCTTACGGCAGGGCTCTTGGCAAGTCTGCTTCTTATAGGTGCATCAGGATGTTCATCTATGACAAATACAGGTAAAGGCACTCTTATAGGTACAGGCGGAGGCGGAGCCCTCGGAGCAGGTATAGGCGCATTGATAGGCGGTGGCAAGGGAGCAGGCATAGGAGCGGCAATTGGTGCTGCCGTAGGTGCGGGAGCCGGCGCCCTCATCGGACAGAAGATGGACAAGCAGCAGAAAGAACTTCAGGAAGAACTTGCGCAGCAGGCTAAAGTGGAAGAAACTACCGACTCAAACGGTCTGCGTGCCATCAAGGTTACTTTTGACGGAGGTATTCTTTTCCCGACAGGTAAATACAATCTTAACCCCACTGCACAGGCTGATCTTACCAAGTTCGCTGTCAATCTTCTTAACAACCCTGATACAGATGTAGCAATCACAGGATATACCGACAACACAGGTTCGTATGCCGTTAATGAGAAACTGTCAAACCAGCGTGCAAATGCCGTGAGAGATTATCTTATAACTTGCGGAGTGCCCGCATCAAGGCTAACAGCAAGAGGCATACCGATGGCTGACTATGTGGCTTCTAACGATACTCCCGAAGGACGTGCCCTTAACCGTCGTGTTGAAATTACAGTGACGGCAAACGAAAAGATGATCCAGGAAGCACAAGAGCAGACTGCGGGAAATCAGTAAACATAAATAAAATTCATTATATAAAAGGAATGTATTGAAGGGGGAGATTGCCACCACGGCACTCTCCCCCTTCTCCATTATTAAAGTATCAATATGAGGTAATGAAAGTATCTGAAACTAAAGATTATAATACTCCCTGTGCCATCATGGCACGTGCAACTTTAATGAATCCGGCTACGTTGGCCCCTTTCACGTAATTGATGAAATCCGACCCTTCTTCTTTGCCATATTTCTCACATTGCTCATGTATATTCTTCATGATGCCTTTAAGCTTCTCGTCAACTTCTTCTTCACTCCATGAAAGTTTCTGCGAATTTTGTGCCATCTCAAGTCCTGATACGGCAACACCTCCGGCATTAGCAGCCTTTCCGGGTGCATAAAGAATTTTAGCTGCCAGGAATTTTTTGATGGCTTCGGGGGTTGAGGGCATGTTAGCACCTTCGCTTACAGCTATCACCCCATTATCGAGAAGAACCTGTGCATCCTCGCCGTCAAGTTCGTTCTGAGTTGCAGACGGCATCGCTATGTCGCACTTCACATGTTTCCATGGGCGCTCACCGGGAAGATATTGAACATCCGGATACTTATCGGCAACCTCGCTGATACGCCCACGGTAATAATTTTTAAGTTCAAAAATGAAATCAAGCTGTTCCTCCGAAAATCCCTCCGGCTTGATAATGGAACCTCCGCTGTCACTCATGGAAACCACTTTCGCTCCAAGCTCCGTTAACTTACGTGTGGTGTATGTAGCCACATTTCCTGAGCCTGAAACAGCTACCTTCTTTCCTTTTATGTCAATACCTCTTGTTGCAAGCATATTCAGCAGAAAATAGCAGTTGCCATATCCGGTTGCCTCCGGACGTATAAGTGAACCTCCGAAATCAAGACCTTTACCGGTAAAAGTGCCTGTGAATTCTCTTGCCATCTTTTTGTAATAACCATACATGTAGCCTACTTCCCTGCCACCTACACCTATATCTCCGGCAGGAACATCGGTGTCCGGACCTATCTGACGCCACAATTCTGCTATGAAAGCCTGACAGAATCGCATTATCTCCATGTCTGATTTTCCTCTTGGAGAAAAGTCAGAGCCTCCTTTACCTCCACCCATCGGGAGCGTGGTCAGAGAATTCTTAAAGGTCTGTTCGAAGGCAAGGAATTTCAAGATAGACTGGTTGACAGAAGCATGAAAACGGATTCCACCTTTATAGGGACCTATCGCATTATTATGTTGAATTCTGTATCCCATGTTGTTGTGAACTTTACCTTTATCATCCACCCAGCTCACGCGGAATGAGAAAATACGGTCGGGTATGCATAGACGTTCGATTAAGTTTTCTGCCTCAAATGAGGGATATTCATTATAAATGTCTTCGATTGAGGTCACTACCTCTTCCACAGCCTGAAGATATTCAGGCTCGTTTGGAAACCGACGACGGAGATCCGCCATCACTTCTGCTGCTTTCATAAAAATTGAAAATAAGAGTAATTAATTTGAATATTTTTTACCTGTAGAAATGACACCCCTGCAGGGGGACATAAATATGAAACCGATGCAAAGTAACAACAATTTTTTTAATTACACAACATTCTGCCACACTTTATTAAAATTTTGTTTCATTTTTTAATTATAGCTCTATATTTTATAACTTTACTTTGCCACTATTCTATTTATTTCTCAATAAAAAAGCCATGTTTGTAGACCACTTTCCAA